>NZ_JBFAIA010000022.1:0-76573 GCF_040654455.1 Nonomuraea sp. NPDC050691 | reverse complement strand
CCAGCGGTCGCCGTCCACGATCGAGAACGGGTCGAGCTGCCCCGGGTCGCCCACGAACAGCGCCCGCTCGAACAGCCCCGCGATACGTAGCAGCTACTTGCTACGTTTCGGCCGTGCGCCCTGATCGGGCACGACCCGACGGTGAGTCGCTCAGGCATGTCGCGGTGCCGTACGACTCGGACGAGGCCTTCCTGCGGCTGCTCCTGCCGCGCGTCCGCGACGCGCTGCGAGAGGACAGGCGGGTGCTGGCGGTCGTCGCCCCCGCCCGGCTGGAGCTGTTACGGAAGGCGCTCGGCGACGACGCGGGCCGCCTCGACAGCCGCGCCTGCGGCTCCTGGTACGCCCACCCGCACCGCGCGCTGGCGGCCTGCCACGAGTACGCCCTGGGCCGGCGCACCCTGGTGATCGGCGAGCCTGCCTGGGCGGGCCGCACCGAGCGCGAGGTGCGCGAGTGGATCCGCTACGAGTCGGTGATCAACGCGGCGCTCGGCGGGGCCGCGGCCGAGCTGTTGTGCCTGTACGGCCCGTACGGCGTGCCCGAGGAGGCCCGCGCGCACGTCCCGCTCACCCACCCGTACCTGCTCGGCCCGTACGGCGAGACGCCCAGTCCCGGCTTCGTCCAGCCCCACGAGCTGGTGCTGACCGGCGACGACCAGCCGCTGCCCGGCCCGGACGGGCAGGCGGAGTCGGTGCGGTTCACCGCGCCCGAGCTGCGGCGGCTGCGGCACACGGTCCGCGACTACGCGCGGGCGGCCGGCATGGACCGCGACCTGGCCGCGTCCCTGGTGCTGAGCGTGTCGGAGATCGCGGCCAACAGCGTCGAGCACGGCGCCGGGCACGGCACGATCACGATGTGGGTGAACGGGCGGGAGCTGATCTGCGAGCTCGCCGACCCCGGCGGGGCGCTGGAGGACCCGCTTCCGGGCTACATACCACCGGAGCCCGAATCCTCGCGAGGATACGGGCTCTGGATCAGCCGCCAGCTGTGTGACCTGGTGGAACTGCGGGCGGACGACGGCACGCTGCGCGTGCGGCTCCACATGCGTCTGGGCGAGCGGCGGGGGTCGGGGGCGGGGTGAGGGATCAGGCAGCCGTGCGCTGGGCCGGCGGGCGGAAGGCGCCCTCCTCCACGGCGTACGGCTCCAGCATGGTCCGGAGCTGGCGGCGGCCCCGGTGGAGGCGGGACATCACGGTCCCGATGGGGGTGCCCATGCGCTCGGCGATCTCCTTGTACGCGAACCCCTCGACGTCGGCCAGGTACACGGCCACGCGGAAGTCCTCGGGCAGGGAACGCAGCGCGTTCATCACCACGTTGTCGGGCAGCCGCTCCAGCGCCTCGGTCTCGGCCGACTTCAGCCCGGTCGAGGAGTGCGACTCGGCGGCGTGCAGCTGCCAGTCCTCGATCTCCTCGGCGGCCGACAGCTTCGGCGAGCGCTGCCGCTTGCGGTAGTCGTTGATGAAGTTGTTGGTGAGGATGCGATGCAGCCACGCCTTGAGGTTGGTGCCCTCGCGGAACTGGTGGTAGGACGTGTACGCCTTGGCCACCGTCTCCTGCACGAGGTCCTCGGCGTCGGCGGTGTTACGGGTCAGGCGCATGGCGGAGGCGAACAGCTGCGACGTCACGGGCACGACATCGCGCTCGAACCAGTCCTGACGCTGCTCTTCGGTCATAGTGATCAAGTTTCCCCCTTGCGCTATCCCATCTCGGCACAGGTCGGCCCGCAGCAAATCCATGGTGTCAACACCCACGTAAGGGCCGCGTTAACGGTTACGCCTGGTCAGAGAGGTGAGAAGTCCATCTGCTCGCGGCGTGCGTTATCACGTCCACGGCTGGACTTGTCTCAGTACCATAACACTATCCACCCAATTTCGCGGAAAAAGTGGCCAGAGTCACATGAGATAGCGTATGTGCATGGATTTTGTGGATCGTCACGACACGAGCGCGCGCCACTGGGTGGCCGAGGCCATCCGCACGGTGGAGGCCGACGCCAACCGGAGTTGTGACACGCACCTTCATGTCTTTCCGCTGCCCCCGCAGTGGGGGGTAAACCTCTACTTGAAAGACGAGTCGGTGCACCCCACCGGTTCACTCAAGCACCGCCTGGCTCGCTCGCTCTTCCTGTACGGCCTGGCCAACGGCTGGATCGGGCCCGACACCACGATCGTCGAGGCTTCGAGCGGATCGACGGCGGTGAGCGAGGCGTACTTCGCCCGGCTGCTCGGCCTGCCGTTCATCGCGGTGATGCCGGCCTCGACCTCGCCGGAGAAGTGCCACCTCATCGAGTTCTACGGCGGCAAGTGCCACCTCGTCGACGACCCCACCACGATCTACGAAGAGTCGCACCGCCTTGCCGCCGAGACCGGCGGCCACTTCATGGACCAGTTCACCTACGCCGAGCGGGCCACGGACTGGCGCGGCAACAACAACATCGCCGAGTCGATCTTCGCCCAGATGTCCATGGAGCCGCATCCCGTGCCCGCCTGGATCGTCGTCGGCGCCGGCACCGGCGGCACGTCGTCCACGATCGGCCGCTACATCCGCTACCGGCGGCACTCCACCCGCCTGGCCGTGGCCGACCCGGAGGGATCGGCATTCTACCCGTCCTGGGTGTCAGGAGACGTCTCGGTCACGGCGAAGGGCTCGCGCATCGAGGGCATCGGCCGGCCCCGGGTGGAGCCGTCGTTCCAGCCGTCGGTGATCGACCGCATGCTGGCCGTGCCGGACGCCCGCTCGATCGCCGCCATGCACTGGGTGCGCGAGGTGACCGGCCGCGACGTCGGCGGCTCGACCGGCACCAACATGGCCGCCTGCGTCGAGCTGATCCGGGAGATGCGCGCCGCCGGCGAGCGGGGCAGCATCGTGACCCTCATCTGCGACGGCGGCGAGCGCTACCGGGGCACGTACTGCGAACCGGCCTGGCTGGCCGCCCAGGGGCTGGACATCCACCCGCACCTGGACGACCTGCGCGGCTTCCTGGCGAGCTGAACCGAGCCTCTAGGCGGCCCTGGCCGGGTCGACGGAGAAGAACCCGGCCAGGTCGTCCAGCATCGCGTGCGCTCCCTGGATGCCGACCGCGGTCATCCACGTCTGGTCGCTGACCTCGTGCTTCTCGCCCTTGAGCTTGCCCCACAGCGGGTTGGCGACGAACTTGTCCTTGTACTTCGTCGCCTCGGGGTCGCCGTAGGTGGCCACGAAGATGTGGTCGGCGTCGAGGTCGCCGATGCGCTCCTGGCTGACGTCGACCACGATCGAGTCGGTGGCGGTGGGCTGGCCCTGCGGGCGCGGGAAGCCGACGTCCTTCATGACGATGCCGGAGTACGACTTCTCGACGTACAGGCGGGCCGTCGGCTCACCGGCGAAGCGGACGATCGAGATGGCCGGCAGCTTCCCGCCCTCCTTGGCCTTGATCGCTTCCCCGATCTTCGCGGCGCGGGCCTCGTACTCCTTGACCCGGGTCTCGGCGAGCTGCTCCTTGCCGAGCGCCTGCCCCATGAGCCGGACGTTGTCCTTCCAGATGGCCCCGGTGCTCTCGCTGAAGACGGTCGGCGCGATCTTGGAGAGCTTGTCATAGAGGGCCTCGTGGCGCACCTTGGCCGAGACGATCAGGTCCGGCTTGAGCGCCATGATCTTCTCCAGGCTGGGCTGCTCCAGCGTGCCGACCGCGACGGCCTCCTTGCCGTACTGGCCGGCGACCGTGCCGAGGTAGTCGGGCAGCTTGGTCTCGATGGAGCGGTAGGTGGTGTAGCCGACGACCGGCGTCTCCAGCGTCAGGACCGCGTCGACGAAGCTCTGGTCGAGAGCGACGACCCGCTTGGGCTGGGCCGGGATGCTCGTCTCGCCCATCGCGTGCTTGACGGTGCGGAACGGCGTGCCGGCCCGGCTCGTCGCCGAGGCGCCGGCGTCGGCGGTCGTGGACCCCGTGCCGCCCGAACCGCAGGCGGCGGCGAGCCCCGCCACCAACATGGCGCCCACCAGTGCGCGCAACCGTCTCATCGAAAACCCCTTCCCGGGCAAAAACTTAGGCAACCCTTATTTAGGTTAGCCCTGCCTAAGCTGGCATACTTCAGCGGGACGGGCAACTGCCGGAAGGGGACCACGTGAGCGCCACCGCCGTCGCGCCGCGCCTCCACGGCATCCGCCGGCGCCGCGGCCTCGTGCTCGCCGCCCTGCTCGCGGCCCTGTGCGTCGCGGTGGTGCTGAGCGTCACGATCGGCGCCAAGGCCGTCCCCCTCGCCGACGCCTGGGGCGCCCTCACCGCCCCCACCGGCACCGAGAACGACATCGTCATCCGCTCGCTGCGCGTGCCCAGGACCGCCCTCGGCGTGCTGGCCGGGCTCGCGCTCGGCGTGGCCGGGGCGCTCATGCAGGGCCACACCCGCAACCCGCTCGCCGATCCGGGTCTGCTGGGCGTCACCCAGGGGGCCGCGTTCGCGATGGTCGCCTCGATCATCCTGCTCGGCACCCAGAGCCTGCTCGCCTACATCTGGTTCGGCCTGGCGGGTGCGCTGGTCGCCAGCGTGGGCGTGTTCGCGCTCGGCATGGTCGGCGGGAGGGGCGGCCCCACGCCGGTCACGCTGGCGCTGGCCGGCACCGCCGTCAGCGCCTTCCTGTACGCCCTGACCTCCGCGCTCGTGCTCCTGGACGAGCAGGCCATGGACGTGTTCCGGTTCTGGCAGGCCGGCTCCGTCGCCGGCCGGGGCCCGGACGTGGTCTGGCAGGTGCTGCCCTTCATCGTGGTGGGGCTGGTGCTGGCGCTGGTCAACGCGCCCGGCCTGAACGCGCTGTCGCTCGGCGAGGACGTGGCCCGCAGCCTCGGCCAGAACATCGCGCTCACCCGGGGCGTGGGCGTCGCCGCCGTCACCTTGCTCACCGGGGCGGCGGTGGCCTCCTGCGGGTCGCTCGCGTTCGTCGGGCTCGTGGTGCCGCACCTCGCCCGCCCGCTGTCCGGCACCGACCACCGCTGGCTGTTGCCGTACTCCGGGCTGATCGGCGCGGCGCTGCTGCTGCTCGCCGACGTGATCGGCCGCGTCGTCGCCCCTCCCGGCGAGCTGGAGGTCGGCGTGGTGCTGGCGCTGATCGGCGCCCCGTTCTTCGTGGCGCTCGTCCGCCGAAGGAAGCCGGTGCGGCTGTGACGACGACCCGGACGAGAGCCTCGGTCCCGCTGCGCGTGGCGGGCCTGTCGTGGCGGTTGCGCCCGCGCGGCGTCGCCGTCACCGTGGGCGGCCTGCTGGTGCTCGCCCTGCTCATGGCCCTGAACATGCGCCTCGGCGACCTGCCCCTCGGCCTGGCGGACGTCGTGCGCGCCACGTTCGACCCGTCCGTGCCCGAGCACTTCGTGGTGATGGAGCTGCGCCTGCCCCGCGCGCTGACCGGCGCGCTGGTCGGCGCCGCGCTCGCCCTGTCGGGCGCGATCATCCAGTCCATCGCCCGCAACCCGCTGGCCAGCCCCGAGATCCTCGGCGTCACCACCGGCGCCTCGGTGACCGTGGTGGCCGGCGTCGTCGTGAGCGGCAGCGCGTACGGCGGAGTCAGCGGCCTGTTCTCCGCCCTGGGCATCCCGGCGCTCGCGCTGCTCGGCGGCCTGGCCGGGGCCGCGATCGTGTACGCGCTGGCCTGGCGGCGCGGCCTCGACGGCTACCGGCTGGTGCTGGTGGGCATCGGCGTGGCGGCCGTGTTCACCAACGTGAAGTTCTGGCTGCTGACCATCGGCGACGTCAACGACACCGGCCGCGCCATGGTGTGGATCAGCGGCTCGCTCAACGGCCGCGGCTGGGAGCACGTCGTACCGGTCGGGCTGGCCCTGGCCGTGCTCGTCCCGCTGACCCTGCTCGGCACCCGCTCGCTCGACGCGCTGCGCTACGGCGACGACACCGTCACCGCGCTCGGCGTCCGGGTCAACCTGTCGCGCGCGCTCATGCTGCTCGCCGCCGTGCTGCTGGCGGCCGTGGCGACGGCCTCGGCCGGGCCGATCGCGTTCGTGGCCCTCGCCTCGCCGCAGATCGCGCTGCGGGTGGTCCGCTGCGCCCAGCCGCCGCTGCTGTCGTCGGCCGTCACCGGCGCCGTCCTCGCGACCGGGGCCGACCTGATCGCGCGCACCGCCTTCTCCCCGATCGAGCTGCCCGTGGGCGTCGTCACCGCGGTGCTCGGCGCGCCGTACCTGATCCACCTCATCTGGAGGGCACGCACATGAGGCTCCAGGCCGCCGGTGTCACGCTGGGCTACGGCGACCGGATCGTCGTCGACGGGCTCGACCTCGGCGTCGAGGCGGGCACGGTCACCACGATCATCGGGCCCAACGGGTGCGGCAAGTCCACGCTGCTGCGCGCCCTCGGCCGGCTGCTCAAGCCGCGCGGCGGCGAGGTGCTGCTCGACGGCAAGCGCATCGACGGCATGCCGACGCGCGAGGTGGCCAAGGTGCTCGGCGTGCTGCCGCAGGCGCCCACCGCGCCCGAGGGGCTGACCGTGGCCGACCTGGTCGCGCGGGGCAGGCACCCGCACCAGACGTGGTACCGGCAGTGGTCGTCCGACGACGAGAGCGCGGTGGCGCTCGCCCTGGAGCTGACGGGCCTGGCCGACCTGGCCGAGCGCCCCCTGGACGAGCTGTCGGGCGGCCAGCGGCAGCGGGCGTGGATCTCGATGGCGCTCGCCCAGGGCACCGACCTGCTGCTGCTCGACGAACCCACCACGTTCCTCGACCTGGCCCACCAGGTGGAGGTGCTGGAGCTCGTACGGAACCTGCACCAGGAGGCGGGCCGGACCATCGTGATGGTCCTGCACGACCTCAACCTGGCGGCCCGCTACGCCGACCGGCTGGTCGCCATGCGCGGCGGCCGGGTGGTCGCCGCGGGCGGCCCACACGAGGTGCTGACCGAGGAGCTGATGCGCAAGGTGTTCGAGCTGGACGCCAAGGTCATCGCCGATCCCGTGGCGGGGACTCCGATGGTGGTGCCGATCCGGCCGCTGTCCCGGCACTGAGGTCCTCGGCGGTCAGCAGGAGCCAGTAGGACCGGCCCACGCCTCACGCCTCCGCGAGCGCCCGCCGGATGTCGGGGTCACCCGGAGCCAGCCGCGCGGCCCGCAGGAGGTCCTGGCGCGCCTGCTCCGGCCGTCCCGCCGCGTTGTGCACCAGATGCCGGTTGAACAGCAGCTCGGCCGTCTCCTCCAGCTTCAACGCCCGCGTGAGGTCGGACAGGGCGGCGTCGTGGTCCCCTTCGTCGTAGGCCACGGCGGCCCGGCCCGCCCAGGCCGCCACCAGGTCGGGGTCGAGCTCCAGGGCGGCGTCGAACGCGGCCACGGCCTCCGCCGGCCGTCCCTCGGCCGCCTCCACCTGGCCGAGCACGCACCTGAGGTGCGGGCTACGCGGGTCGAGGGCGAGCCCGCGCTCCGCGTCGCGCCGGGCCGCGGCGTTCTCCCCCGCGGCGGCCAGCAGCCCCGCCCGGTTCACGTACGCGGGGGCGAAGCGCGGATCGAGGTCGAGCGTGTGGTCGAGGTCGGCGAGCGCGCCGTCGAGGTCGCCGGTGGCGTACCGGACCTCCGCCCGGTTGTAGTACGCCTCGGGGAACGGGGGGCTGAGGCGGATCGCGGCCTCGAAGTCGGCCCGCGCGTCCTGGTGGCGGCCGAGCTTGTGCAGCAGGGTGCCCCGGTCGAGGTAGTAGTCGGGGTAGCACGGGTCGGTGCCGATGGCGATCGCGTAGTCGGCCAGCGCCTCCTGGGTGCGGCCGGTGGCGGCCAGGAGCTGGGCGCGGTTGGCGTACAGCACGAGCCGGTGGATCGGGTGCGTGCCGGCGAGCTGCTCCTCGGCCAGGTCGATGGCCTCCCGCACGAGGTCGAGGGCGGTGTCCAGGTTGCCCCTGCGCACCTCGACCAGGGCCTTGCCGTTGAGGTCGAAGCCCAGGTGGAAGGCGCGCTCGCGAGGGTCCGGCAGCAGCGAGGTGATCGTGACCGCCTCGTTGACCCAGGACAGGGCCTCCTCCGGGTCACGCCGGGCGAGGTCGTGGTGGCGCACCAGCAGCATGGCGGTGGCGTACGCGATCGTGGCGCGGTGTTTGGGGTCGGTGCTCAGGCGGCGGGCCCTGTCGTACAGGTCACGGGCCTCGTCCTCCCGCTCGATGGCCTCCAGCGAGCCGCCCACGCGCTGCACCAGCGTCCGCCAGCCGTCCGGGTCGCTGTCGTACGCCATGCCGCGCAGCGCCTCCAGGCCGGCCTCGGCCATGGCGTGATGGAATCCCTCGTCGCGGAAGCGGTCGAAGTCGGCGCGGAGCGGGCCGTCCGACGGCGCGGACCGCCCGGGAACGACGCGCAGCAGACCGGGGTCCACCCGCCTGCGCAGCACCTCGACCAGCTCGGTGTCCGTGGGGTCGGCCTCGTCGAGGTTGTCGGCGGTGACGGTCAGGGGCCGGGTGCGGGTCAGGTGGTCGCGGACGAACTCGGCCAGCCCGTTCGCGATCCTCAGCGTGCGGCGGGCGCCGGGGATGAGGATGCGCTGCCCTCTCGGCAGCGTCTCGGCCAGGGAGCGCCGGCGCCGGGGAATCGTCAGGTGCGGCGCCGCGACGCCGATCTCGATGTCGTACGCGGCGACGAGGTCGGGCCCGCGGCCCAGCGCCTCGGGGACGAGGCGGTCCAGCAGCGCGGCGGCGAGTGTGTAGGGGCCGTGGAGCCTGCGGTCGGCGTCCAGGACGATGGATTCCACCCGAACCTTCTTCCGTGATCCGTCTCCGGTCGCGCATCGGCCGGCGTCCCTCTCGGGGACGCCGGCCGGGCGGGAATCAGGGACAGTGCCGCGGAGCGGCCGCGCCGGTGGGCTTCACGGTTCCGGGCTTGTGGACGACGACCTTCTTCATCGAGGGAGCCTCTCGTGTTCCAGCATGACAAGACCGGCGCGAACCGTCGCGGGACGATCTCTCGGATGACCGGTTCATGTGAACACACGCCCACCACGGCGATCAAGGCTTTACCGGGTAAGTGACATTTCCTGTCCATTTTCGGAAATAGCCGTATCGTGATCGGCCATATCCGAAAATAACCCGGCCGTTATTCGCCGATAATCGCGTCCACGAAGACCTCGGGGTCGAAGGGCGCCAGGTCGTCGGGCCCCTCGCCGAGGCCGACCAGCTTGACCGGAACCCCCAGCTCCCGCTGGACCGAGATGACGATGCCGCCCTTGGCCGTGCCGTCGAGCTTGGTCAGCGCGATGCCGGTGATGTTGACCACCTCGCCGAACACCTGGGCCTGGCGCATGCCGTTCTGGCCCGTGGTCGCATCGAGGACGAGCAGCACCTCGTCGACCGTGGCCTTCTTCTCGATGACCCGCTTGACCTTGCCCAGCTCGTCCATCAGGCCCGTCTTGGTGTGCAGGCGGCCCGCCGTGTCGACGATGACCACGTCGGCCTTGTCGACGATGCCCTTGGTGACGGCGTCGAAGGCCACAGAGGCCGGGTCGCCGGCCTCGGGCCCCCGCACGGTCTCGGCGCCGACCCGCTCGCCCCAGGTCTGGAGCTGGTCGGCCGCCGCCGCGCGGAACGTGTCGGCCGCGCCGAGCACGACCTTCTTGCCGTCGCCGATGAGGACGCGGGCGAGCTTGCCTGTGGTGGTGGTCTTGCCGGTGCCGTTGACGCCGACGACGAGCACCACCGCGGCCCGCTCACCGTGCGGCTGGACGTGCAGGGTGCGGTCGAGGTCGGGATTGACCTGGACGAGGAGCTGCTCACGCAGCAGCGCGCGCACCTCTTCGGGGGTGCGGCTGCCGAGCACCTTGACCCGGGTGCGCAGCTCCTCGACGATCGCCCGGGTGGGCGCAACGCCGACGTCGGCCTTGATCAGCAGCTCCTCGACCTCGTCCCACACGTCGTCGTCGAGACGGTCGCGGGACAGCAGGTCGAGCAGGCCGCGGCCGAGCGCGCTCTGCGAGCGGGCCAGCCGGGACCGCAGCCGCACCATCCGGCCGGCGGACGGCGGCGGGACCTCCACCTCGGGCGCGACGACCATCGGCTCGGCCGGCTTGACCGGCGGGGGGAGCGTGGTGGTCGCTCCTTCGCCCTCCTCGGCCCCCGTCTTCGGGCGCGCCTTCTCCTGGTCCTCCGGGAGGGGCGCCGTCTCGGGCGGCTCGACCGGCGGCGCGGACTTGCCGCCCGGCCTGAAGAGCAGGAAGAGGCCGCCCGCCGCCAGCAGGGCGACGACGACCACGATCACTATGACGCCGAGATAACCATCCACAAGATGTCAGTTTTCCAGATCGACTGTCGTGCTCATGCCCAGGGCCGCGCGGCGGGCGCGTCAGGCCGGCCCCGCTCGGCGCCGGCCGGCCACCTGGGTCAGGCGGGCTCGCGCTCGCGCAGGCGCTGGCTGACCACCTGGGTCACGCCGTCGCCGCGCATCGACACGCCGTACAGGGCGTCGGCGATCTCCATCGTCCGCTTGTTGTGGGTGATGACGATGAGCTGTGAGCTCTGCCGCAGTTCCTCGAACAGCGTGAGCAGCCGCTGGGTGTTGGTGTCGTCGAGCGCCGCCTCGACCTCGTCCATGACGTAGAACGGCGACGGCCGCGCCTTGAAGATCGAGACCAGGAACGCCACAGCGGTCAGCGACCGCTCGCCGCCCGACAGCAGCGACAGCCGCTTGACCTTCTTGCCCGGCGGCCTGGCCTCCACCTCGATGCCGGTCGTCAGCATGTCCGCGGGGTCGGTGAGCACCAGCCGGCCCTCGCCGCCGGGGAAGACCCGGCCGAAGACCTGGTCGAACTCCCGCGCCACGTCCTCGTAGGCGGAGGCGAACATCTGCTCCACCCGGTCGTCGACCTCCTTGACCACGGTCAGCAGGTCGCGCCGCGTCTTCTTGAGGTCCTCCAGCTGGGAGTTGAGGAACGCGTGCCGCTCCTCCAGCGCCGCGAACTCCTCCAGCGCCAGCGGGTTGACCTTGCCGAGCTGCTGCATCTGCCGCTCGGCCGCGCGGGCCCGCCTCTCCTGCTCCTCCCGCACGTACGGCACGGGCGGCTCGCCGGGCACCGGGGCCTCGGGCCCGTACTCGGCGATCAGCGCCTCGGACTCGACGCCGAACTCGTCCATGGCCCGCTGCTCCAGCTGCTCCAGGCGCAGCCGCTGCTCGGTGCGGGCCACCTCGCTGCCGTGGACCCGGTTGACCAGCTTGTCCAGCTCCTGGGTGAGCTCGCGCACCCGCAGGCGCACCTGCTTGAGCTCGGCGTCGATGGCGACGCGGGCGAGGTCGGCGTCGTCGCGCTCGCGCGCGGCCAGCTCGACGGACGCGGTCAGGGCGGCCAGCACCTGCTTGGCGCCCCGGGTGACGGCCTCGGCCACGACCGCCTGACGGCGCCGCCGGGCCCGCTGAGCGGCCGCCTGGGCGCGTTCCTGGCGCTCCCGCTGCGCGGCCCTCATCAGGCCGTCGGCGCGGCCCTCGATGCCCTTGACGCGCTCCTCGGCGGTGCGGACCTGGAGGCCCGCCTCCATCTCCCGCTGGCGGGCCGCCTGGCAGGCCGCGGCCAGCTCGTCACGGGCGTCGGTGGTGGGCTCGGTTTCCAGCTCCTGGGCGTACTGGGCCTCGGCGAGCCGCATCTCCAGCTCGGCCAGCTCCTCCAGGCCCTCGGCGCGGGCCTCCTCGGCGGCGGTGACGCTGCGCGCCAGCCGCTCCGCCTCGTCGTGGGCGGCCTTGGCGGCGGCTTCGAGCTGCGCGAGGCGGCGGGCGGCGTCGGCGTTGCGCTGGTCGGCCTCGCGCTGGCGGGCCCTGACCTGGTCGAGGGTGCCCTGCGCGGCGCTCAAGGCGGCCTGGGCGGTGTCGGCGGCCGTCTGGGCCTCGGTGACGCCCGCCTGGGCCGCCTCCACGGCCGCCTGCGCCTCCTGCTCGGCCTCCAGCGCCTCGTCGAGGCCGGTGGCCGTCCGCCCGGCGCGCGCCTCGGCCTCCTCCAGGTCGGCCAGGGCGTCGTCGAGCGCGGCGCGCACCTGCAGGACGGACGTGCCGCCCTCGGAGCCGCCGCTGGCCAGGTGCGCGGCGACCAGGTCGCCTCCCCTGGTGACGGCCCGCAGATCCGGGTGCCCCTCGGCGAGGCGGCGGGCGGCGGCGAGGTCGTCGACGACGACGACGCCGTCGAGCACGCGCGCGACGGCCGCCCTCAGCGGCCCGGGCACGCCGACCAGGTCGGCCGCCCACTCCCCGCCCTCGGGCGCCGCCCCACGCTCCGCGACGCCTCCGATGACGCCGATCGCACCAGCCGCACCGCCCGAAGAGCCCGCCGTGGCGTCCGGAGAACCTCCCGCGCCGTCCGGAGAACCTCCCGCGCCATTCGGGGAGCCCGCCGCGCCGTCCGGAGAACCAGCCGCGCCGTTCGGGGCGCCCGTCACGAGGAGGGTGGCCTGGCCGGCCTCCTTGACGCGGAGCAGCTCAAGTGCCTCCACGGCCGTGCCCACCGACTCGACCGCGATGGCCTCGGCCACCGGCCCGAGCACGGCCGCGACGGCCGCCTCGGCGCCCGGCGCGACCTGGAGCGAGGCGGCCAGCGGGCCCAGCACCCCGGACAGGCCCGTCTCCACCAGCGCCGCGCCGCCGTCGGCGCCCCGGGACAACCCCAGCTCCAGCGCCTCGGCGCGGGCCCGCAGCGCGGCCACGGCCCGCTGGGCCTCCTGGTCGGCGGCGCGGGCCGTGCCGACCCGCGTCTTCGCGGCCTGGAGCGTTTCACGCGGACCGCCGAGCGCCGCCCGCGCCTGCTCGACGCCGGCCCTGGCCTCCTCCGCCGCGGCGCGCGCCTCCTCGACCACCGCCTGCGCGGTCGCCAGTTCCTCGGCCAGCGCCGGGTCGGCCGCGGGCTCCTCGCTCCGCCGCTCCTCCAGGTCGTCGAGGGCGCGCCGCTCACGCTCGGCCGCGTCGGCGACCGCCTTGGTCAGGCGGCCGATCTCCTCCTCCGCCGCGCGTGACCTGCTGCGTACGGAGTCGACCTGGCCGCGCAGCCGGGCCAGGCCCTCACGGCGGTCGGCGGCGGCGCGGGCGGCCATCGCGAGCCGTCGCTCCTCCGCGGCCAGCTCCGACTCGGTCTCGGCGCGCCGCTCGGCGGCGGCGTCGAGCAGCTCCTGCGCCCCCTCCAGCTCGGCGCGCAGCACCAGCTCGCGCTCGCGCACCTCGCCGGCCTCGCGTTCGAGGTCCTCGGGGTCGCGGCCGCGGCGCTCGATGGAGGCGGCGTCGAGGGCGTGCCGGTGGCGCTCGGCGGCGAGCTGTTCCAGGCCGGTGAGGCGCTCACGCAGCGACGACAGCCGGAACCAGGTCTGCTGGGCGGCGCTCAGGCGCGGCTGGGCCTCGGCCTCGGCGGTCTCCAGGGCGGCCTCGCGCTGCTGCCCCTCGGCCAGCTCGGCCTCGACCTGGGCGCGGCGGGCGAGGACCGCGGCCTCGTCGGCCGCCTCACGCTCCAGCGTGACCCGCAGGATGCACACGTCGTCGGCCAGCAGCCGAAGCCGCGCGTCGCGCAGGTCGGCCTGGATCACCGCGGCCTTGCGGGCGATCTCGGCCTGGCGGCCCAGCGGCTTGAGCTGGCGGCGCAGCTCGGTGGCGAGGTCCTGGACGCGGGTCAGGTTGGCCTGCATCGCGTCGAGCTTGCGCAGCGCCTTCTCCTTGCGCTTGCGGTGCTTCAGGACGCCCGCGGCCTCCTCGATGAACGCCCGGCGGTCCTCGGGGCCGGCGTGCAGGACGGCGTCGAGCTGGCCCTGCCCGACGATGACGTGCATCTCGCGGCCGATGCCGGAGTCGGACAGCAGTTCCTGGATGTCGAGGAGCCGGCAGGTGTCGCCGTTGATGGCGTACTCGCTCTGCCCGGACCGGAACATCAGCCGGCTGATCGTCACCTCGGTGTAGTCGATGGGCAGCGCGCCGTCGGTGTTGTCGATGGTGAGCGTGACCTCGGCGCGGCCCAGGGGTGGCCGGGACGAGGTGCCGGCGAAGATGACGTCCTCCATCTTGCCGCCGCGCAGCGACTTGGCGCTGTGCTCGCCCATGACCCAGGCCAGGGCGTCGACGACGTTGGACTTGCCCGAGCCGTTGGGCCCGACCACGCAGGTGATGCCCGGTTCGAAGCGGAGGGCGGTGGCGGAGGCGAAGGACTTGAAGCCGCGCAGGGTCAGGGTCTTCAAATGCAAGAGCCGGCCCCCTTCTCCCTGAACGGACTTCGGGAAAGCCTACTGGTCCGCGCGCCTCGTCGCTGGCCACCACGGTGGCGTCGTCGCGCAGACGCGGAAGGGCGGGGCCGGATAGTGGCGGAAAGGAGGTGTCAAGACATCCCGAACGAGGGCAAATAACAAGGGACGCCTCGCCGAGACGTCCCTCAATCTTGCGTTCCGATCACTCTCAGGTGAGTGCCGGCTCGCGCTCCTGCATGCGACTGAGCGCCTCATCGCGGGTTTGCGCCGCAAGAGCGTCATTCTGGGCCTGGAGCCGGATGAGTTCTGCCTCCAGATCACGGATCCGCTGCTGCAAACGCCGCATCTCCGAGACCATTCGAGGGTCAGGACCACCGACGTGGCCGAGTAGAGCCTTCGCCATGGTAAAGGGTCCTCCACGCTGAGTGACCAGACTGGTTCGCGCACTTCATATTCCGCGGGAGGGGTGCGCGTGGTACTTAACAAGAGTCGCACCGGCAGTGTGGGCGGTCAAGTCGAACGGACCGTCACGCCCCTCGCGGGGCACTCCCGACATATAACTATACCCCATTTGGGCGGTTTAGCGAAATCCGCTACCGCTCCCGGAAACCACCCAAACCACCTCGGACTTCGCTCCACCTCTCCACTACTCCATCGACCCTTCCCGGCGTGTCGCAACCCCTCAGCAACTCCAGCAGCTTGACGCACGCCTCGCGCGGCCCCTCGGCCACCACCTCCACCCGGCCGTCGTCGGTGTTGCGCGCCCAGCCCGCCAGGCCCAGCTCCAGCGCCCGCGCCCGGGTCCACCAGCGGAACCCCACGCCCTGCACGCGTCCCCTGACCCAGGCGGTCAGCCGAACGTTCTCCTCCACGCCGCCCCCTCTCCCGGCACCTCACCCGCCGGCGCCCGCCGTCTTGGACCACCTCGCCGCACGCCTCACGCCACCTCGCGGCACGCGCCTCGGACCACCTCGCGGCACGCCTCACGCCACCTGGCGGCACACCTCCGGGCCCGCCACGCCCGTGGCCGCCTCGCCGAAGGCGCGCACCGCGGCCGTCGCCCCGGCCCGCGGCCACGCCAGCCCGAGCACCGACGCCGGCAGACCCGTCACCGGCACGAACACCACGTCGCCGCGCTCGTGATAGGCGGCCGTCGGCGTGCAGAACAGCATGCCGCCGCGGCCGAGCGCGACCAGCGTGATGCCCTCCTGGCTGGTGGCGACCGTACCCCCTCGCGGGATGGGCCGGCCCGCCGGGGTGCGCTCGGGCGCGACCAGCTCCCGCCAGGCCCGCGGCGCCGGGCCGGCCAGCTCGATCAGCGGCAGGTCCGCCAGCTCCTCCGCGTCCACGGCGGCGCGGCCCGCGAGCGGATGGCCCGCGGGCAGGCCGACGCTGACCGGCACCCGGTTCAGGCCGGGCCCCGTCGCCAGGTCGGGCTCGTCCACCGGCAGCAGCGTGAACGTCACGTCCACCAGGCCCGCGCGGAGCCGCCCGAACGGGTCGGACAGCGGCACCTCCACCAGCCGCACCTCGCACGACGGGTACAGCGCCTCGAAGGCGCGCACGGACTCGGTCACGATGTCGGTCGGCGTGCCGAGGAAGCCGACGCGCAGCACGCCCGTCACCTCGCGGGCCGCCGCCCTGGCCCGGTCCACCGCGTCACGCAGCCCGTCGTACGCCGGACGCAGGTCCGCGAGGAAACGCTCGCCGAGCGGCGTGAGCCGCACCCGCCTGCTGGTCCGGTCGAACAGCCGGGCGCCGATCCGCGTCTCCAGGGCGCGTACGAGCTGGCTGACCCGGCCCGGCGACAGGTACAGCCGGTCGGCGGCCCGCGCGAAGTGGAGCTCCTCGCTGAGCACCACGAAGCACTCCAGTTCCCTGAACTCCATGTCACCCCTTAGCCCGGCTAAACCTTGCCTGAGTGTCCCGTCATTGTTCCCCCGGCGCCGGAGCCGAAGGCTTGAGTCATGACCACGACCACCTCCGACTCCACCACAGGGGCCTCCGTGACCCCGGCGCGCCCCCTCGCCGTGGCCGCCGTCGCGGCGGGCTCCTTCACCATTGTCACCAGCGAGATGCTGCCCGTCGGCCTGCTGACCCCGATCGGCGCCGAGCTGGGCGTGTCCGACGGCACGGCGGGGCTGATGATGACCGCCCCCGGCCTCGTCGCCGCCGTCTCCGCGCCGCTGACGACGCTGGCCGCGCGGCGCCTGGACCGTCGCGCGGTGCTGTGCCGGCTGATGGCGCTGCTCGCCGCCGCCAACCTGCTGGCCGCGCTCGCGCCGGTCTACCCGGTCATGCTGGCGGCGCGGGTGCTGACGGGGGTGAGCATCGGCGGGTTCTGGGCGTTCGCGGTGGCCCTCGCGGTACGGCTGGCACCGGAGCCGCTGGTCGGCAGGGCCGCGGCGACGATCGCGTCGGGCATCGCGGTGGCGTCCGTGCTGGGCGTGCCCGCCGGGACGTTCGTCTCCTCGGTCGCGGGATGGCGGGCGGCGTTCGCGGCCGTCGCGCTGCTCGCCGTGGTCCTGTGCGTCGCGCTGGCCCGGCTGCTGCCGCCGCTCCCCGCCGAGCGGGCCGCGCGCCTGTCCGATCTGTGGCGGGTGTGGCGTACGGGCCCGCTCAGGGTCGTGCTGGTCGTGACCGCCCTCCTGGTGACCGGCCACTTCGCGGCCTACACCTACGTCCGGCCGTTCCTGGAGCAGGCGGCGGGCGCGGGCGCCACGGCCGTGAGCGCCGTCCTGCTCGGGTACGGCGTCGCGGGTGTGGCCGGCAACTTCGCCGCGGGGGCGCAGGCGGGCCGGCGCCCCCGGGGCGTCCTGGTGACGCTCGCCCTGCTCATCGGAGGTGCGACCGCGGTGCTCGCCGCCGCGCCGGCCTCGATCGGCCCGGCGACGGCCCTGCTCGTGCTCTGGGGCGTCGCCTACGGGGGCGTGTCGGTGACGCTGCAGATGTGGATCGTCCGGGCCGGCGGCGGCGAGGCGGGCACGGCCATGCTGACCGGGGTCTTCAACGCGGCCATCTCGCTCGGCGCGCTCGCCGGCGGGCGGGTGCTGGACGGTGTGTCGGTCTTCGCCGTCATGTGGCTCGGCGCGAGGCTGTCGCTGGCCGCCGCGGCCGTCGCTGGCATGTCGGGCAGGAGAAGGACGAACGGTTCATGAACGCGTCACGGACGATGGCGCTGCCGCAGCGCGAGCAGGGCAGGTCGCGGCGGCCGTACGCCTCCAGGGAGCGCTCGAAGTAGCCGCTCTCGCCGTTGACGTTGACGTACAGGCTGTCGAACGAGGTGCCGCCCTGGTGCAGGGCGGCCGACATGACCTCGCGGACCGCGGCGAGCAGCTCGGCGATCTTCGGCCGGGTGAGCGACTGCGTGGGATGCGCCCAGTGCAGCCGGGCCAGCCACAGCGCCTCGTCGGCGTAGATGTTGCCGACGCCGCTGATCAGCGTCTGGTCGAGCAGGGCCCGCTTGACCTCGGTGCGCTTGCGGCGCAGGGCGGCGGCGAACCGGTCGTCGTCGAACGCCTCCTCGAACGGGTCGGGGGCGATGTGCGAGATCGGCGCGGGCACGCCGCCCTCCATCGGCGTCAGCATGACGTGGCCGAACGTGCGCTGATCGACGAAGCGCAGCTCGGGACCGCCGTCGGCGAAGGCGAGCCGTACGCGCAGGTGCTTCTCCAGCGGAGAGTCCCGGTCCACGACGAGGAGCTGCCCGCTCATCCCCAGGTGGGCCATGAGCGCCTCCTCGGCGCCCGACAGCGGCAGCCACAGGTACTTGCCGCGCCGCTCGGCGGACAGCAGCACGCGGCCCTCCAGCCGCGCGGCGAACTCCTCGGCGCCCGGCACGTGCCGGCGCACCGCCCGCGGGTGGAGCACCTCGGCCGAGGCGATCTCCCGCCCGGCCACCCATTGCGCGAGGCCGCGCCGGACGACCTCGACCTCCGGCAGCTCAGGCAACCTAGCCCGCCGGCTGGCTCTCGCGCTGCTCGCGGCGGGCCCGGATGCGGGTCCACGCCGCCTCGGCGGCCTGCTGCTCGGCCTCCTTCTTGCTGCGCCCGTTGCCCGCCCCGTAGGACTCGCCGCCGACGCGCACCTCCGCGGTGAACGACTTGGCGTGGTCGGGCCCGCTCTCCTCGACGTGGTACTCGGGCACGCCGAGCGCCTCGGAGGCGGTGAGCTCCTGCAGGGAGGTCTTCCAGTCCAGCCCGGCTCCGAGCGAGGCCGAGCGGACGATCAGCGGGTCGAAGAGCAGGTGGACCACGCGGAACGCCTCGTCGAGGCCCTTGTCCACGTAGACGGCGCCGATCAGCGCCTCCAGGGTGTCGGCCAGGATCGACGACTTGTCGCGCCCGCCGGTGCCCTCCTCGCCCCTGCCGAGCCGCAGGAACCGGCCTAGGCCCAGCCCACGGGCGACGTCGGCCAGGGCGCGCATGTTGACCACCGCGGCCCGCAGCTTGGCCAGCTGCCCCTCGGGCAGGTCGGGGTGGTTGCGGTAGAGGGTGTCGGTGACCACCAGGCCCAGCACCGAGTCGCCGAGGAACTCCAGGCGCTCGTTGGTGGGCAGGCCGCCGTTCTCGTACGCGTAGGAGCGGTGCGTCAGCGCCCGCTCGAGAATGTCGGAGTCGAGGCTGATCGACAGCACTCGCTCCAGCTCTGCTCTGGCGACCTCGACGGCCACCGGCTTGGGACCTGCGCCCACGGGTTTTCCTCCTCGGACACCTTCACGTGGCGCGACGGCTGCGGAAGATGCCCGAAAACGTGGTGGGCGTCGGGGGGGACAGGTCCCCGGCGTCCACCACGACCGCGGGCGAGCGGCCGCCGCACGCGACTGAGACGTTCACGCCGACCGGGGCACAATGGCACCCGGTCGGCATCACGTCAACTGCGAGATCAGGCGGACGGCTCGATGACCTGACGACGGTTGTAGGTGCCGCAGGTGGGGCACGCGATGTGCGGCTGCTTGGGCGAACGGCACTGCGGGCAGCTCACCAGGGCGACAGCAGTCGTCTTCCACTGGGAGCGACGGGCGCGGGTGTTGCTCCGCGACATCTTTCGCTTCGGGACGGCCACGTCACTTCTCCTGATCGTTATCGTTCTCGGAAACCAGACCTTGCAACGACGCCCAGCGAGCGTCGATCTTCTCGTGCCGGTGATCGTCGCCGGCCTCGGCCAGCTTGATCCCGCACTCCGTGCAGAGCCCCGGGCAGTCGTCACGGCAGACCGGGCTCAACGGCAGTGCGAGCACCACCGCGTCGCGGAACGTCGGCTCGAGGTCGAGCAGCTCCCCGTCCATCAGCGAGTCGTCCTCGGAGGCGTCCTCGTCGGAGTAGAAGAACAGCTCCTGCAGATCGACCTCGATGTCCGAGGACAACGGGTCGAGGCACCGCGCGCACTCCCCGGTCAACGGGGCCTGCGCCGTGCCCGACACGAGCACGCCTTCCATCACTGCTTCAAGCCGGAGGTCCAGCTCGACTTCGGCGTCCTTGCGGACACCGATCATGTCGACGCCGAGATTCGCCGGAGCCGGGAGCGTCAGGCTCATCTGCCGCATCGTGCCCGGCCGCTTTCCCAGGTCGTGAGTCGAGATCACCCAAGGCGAGCGGGGGTCGAGGTGCTGAGTCATCCTGCTCTCGCTAGGCATGGCGGAACTGTCGCCGTCGTACAAGGCCGAAATGAAAGGATACCAGGTGGCGGTCAGCCCCTGAGCCGCTCGACGAGCAGCTTGTGGACCATGTCGGGGACCAGGCCGGACACGTCCCCACCGTACCGCGCGATCTCCTTGACGCGGCTCGACGACAGGAACGAGTACTCGGGGTTGGTCGGCATGAACAGCGTCTCGACGCCGGACAGCCGGTAGTTGAGCTGGGCCATCTGCAGCTCGTAGTCGAAGTCGCTGACCACGCGGATGCCCTTGACGATGGCGGGGATGTCGTTCTGCTTGCAGAAGTCGACGAGGAGCCCGTGGAACTTCCGCACCTTGACGTTCGGGAAGTCCTTGGTCACGGCCTGCAGGATCTCGATCCGCTCGTCGACCGTGAAGAGACTGCTCTTCTCCACGTTGATGAGCACGGCCACGGTCACCTCGTCGTACAGCCGGGCGGACCGGGCGATGATGTCGAGGTGGCCGTTGGTGATGGGGTCGAAGGACCCCGGGCAGACAACGCGGCGCAAGACGCCTCCCTGGTCATGGGGCAGGTCTACGGATTACCGGCGGCGCGACCGTACCAAACGGACGCTTCGCCATAACGGCGAACCCTCTCCTCAACGTAACCATCCGGCCATACCACGGCCTTTCCCCGGGTCTCCCTCTCGAACGCCACCAGCGCGTCCCCGGCCAGCCATCCGTGATCGCGCAGCAGCTCCAGGACGCGCGTGACCTCCTCGTCGGGCACGGCGTACGGCGGGTCGGCGAACACGATGTCGTACGGCTCGGGCGGCCCGGTGTGAGTTTGACCACCCTCTCCCGGGGCCTCGCCGGCCGGCCGGCCCAGGAACCGCTCGACCTTGTCCGCCACCACCCGCGCGCCGGGCAGCCCCAGCTCCCGCACGTTCGCCTTGATCACCCGGACGGCCTTGGGGTCGGACTCGACGAGCAGCGCCTGCTCGGCGCCCCGCGACAGCGCCTCCAGCCCGACGGCCCCCGACCCCGCGTACAGGTCCATCACCCTGGCGCCCCGCACCCCGTGCAGGGAGTCGAGCGTCAAGAGGATGCCTTCGCGAGCTCTGTCGCTGGTCGGTCTCGTGCCGCGCCCCGGCGGGACCGCCAGGCGTCGCCCGCCCGCGCTCCCCGCGATGATCCGAGTCATAGGAGCCATTCTCGCGCACGTCGGCGCAGGTCAAGAGTGGACAAGTGTCGGCCTCGAGAACGCAAGGGTGATTCACATGCCCCCACCCGCCACGCATGATGGGTCTGCGGCCTTCGAGGTGACCCAGTAGAAGGCCGACCGGCGTGGTCGTGAGCCCTTCCGCACGCCGGTTCCCTCGGCACCTGACCCGAGGGGTGGGCCCAGCCGGGGACGGCATTCGGGGGGAGGCCGTCCCCGCAGCTGGGCCCAACACCTTTTTCCGGCCTTGTACCGCTTTTCCGGCCTTGCACCGCTTTCCGAGCGGCCTTCCCTGGCCTCGACCTTCGTCGGCCTCTGGGCTTTCCCAGCCTCTGGGGTTTCCCGGCCCTCTGAGCTTTCCCGGCGTTCCGGCTTCCCGCTCGCTCCTTGCCGGCGCTCCCCTGTGCCATGCGCTCCGCCTCGCGCGGGACGCCTCGACGCGACCAGCCCTCGCCAGGGCGCCCCCGAAGCAGCCCCGCCACTCCCCTGTCTCCCTGCGCGGCTCCCGCGAGAGGTCGCCAGGGAGGGCGGCCCTTCGGCCGGGAGGCCGCCCGCGGAAGGCCGTGCGGCCGCCCGCGCCGGCCCCGGCTCAGATGCGTCCACGCCCCCGGGGTACGCCTACGTCTTCTCCAGGTACTCGGCGCGTTCGTCGGCCAGCAGGCGGTCGATCTCCGCGCGCAGGGCCTCGTGCCGCGCCAGCTCCGGGTCGTCGGCCAGCAGCCGCGCCGCCTCCTCGCGGGCTGCCTCGATCACGTCCTCGTCGCGCAGGAGCTGGAGCAGCTTGAGCGACGAGCGCCGGCCCGACTGGGCGGCGCCGAGCACGTCGCCCTCCCGCCGCTGCTCCAGGTCGACCCGCGACAGCTCGAACCCGTCGAGCGTGGCGGCCACCGCGTCGAGCCGCGCCCGCGCGGGCGTGCCCTCCGGGAAGTCGGACACCAGCAGGCACAGCCCCGGCAGCCCGCCCCGGCCGACCCGCCCGCGGAGCTGGTGGAGCTGCGAGACCCCGAACCGGTCGGCGTCCATGATGATCATGACTGAGGAGTTGGGCACGTCGACGCCGACCTCGATCACCGTCGTCGCCACCAGCACGTCCAGCTCGCCCCGGCTGAACGCCCGCATGACCGCGTCCTTCTCCTCCGGCGGCAGCTTGCCGTGCAGCACGCTGAGCCGCAGGTCGTGGAACGGCCCCTCGGACAGCAGCTGCGCGACGTCGAGGACGGCCAGCGGCGGCCGGCGCTCCTCCCCCGCCGCCCCCTCGCCGGGCTCGTCCGCCTGGGCCTCCAGGTCGCCCTCGTCGCCCTCCAGGTCGCCGATGCGCGGGCAGACGATGTACGCCTGCCGGCCCAGGGCGACCTCCTCGCGGACCCGCTCCCACGTGCGCTCCAGGAAGTGGGGCTTCTCGGCGGCCGGCACCACGTGGGTGGTGATGGGGGCGCGCCCGGACGGGAGCTGCGACAGCGTGGAGACCTCCAGGTCGCCGAAGACCGTCATGGCGACCGTGCGGGGGATCGGGGTGGCGGTCATGACGAGCACGTGCGGGCGCCCGCCGCCCGCCTTCTCGCGCAGCGCGTCGCGCTGCTCCACGCCGAAGCGGTGCTGCTCGTCGACCACCACCAGCCCGAGGTCGGCGAACTGGACGTGCTCCTGGAGCAGGGCGTGGGTGCCCACGACGATGCCGGCCGTGCCCGAGGCCGCGTCGAGCAGCGCCGCGCGGCGGCCGGCGGCGCCCATGGAGCCGGTGAGCAGCGTGACCGCCGTGCCGCCGAACATGCCGCCCTGCGCGAGGTCGCCCAGCATCGCGCTGATCGAGCGGTGGTGCTGCTGGGCGAGCACCTCGGTGGGCGCGAGCAGCGCGGCCTGGCCGCCCGCGTCGACCACCTGGAGCATGGCCCGCAGGGCGACCACGGTCTTGCCCGCGCCGACCTCGCCCTGCAGCAGCCGGTGCATGGGGTGCTCGCGGGCCAGGTCGGCCGCGATCTCCTCGCCGACCGCGGCCTGCCCCTCGGTGAGCGCGAACGGCAGCCGCGCGTCGAAGTCGCGCAGGATGCCGTCGTCGCGGCGCGGGCGCGGCTTGGCGGGCCAGGCGGTCGCCGCCTGCCTGCGCTGGAGCAGCACGGCCTGGAGCACGAACGCCTCGTCGAACTTGAGCCGGTCGCGGGCCCGCTGCACGTCGCCGAAGTCCTTCGGCCGGTGCACCGCCTCCAGCGCCTCGGCCAGGTCGCGCAGGCCGTGGCGGGCGCGCAGCCCGTCGGGCAGCGGGTCGGCCAGCGGCCCCAGCGTGTCGAGCACGACGCCGACGGCGCGCCTGATCACCCACGGCGTCAGGTCCTTGCCCGCCGGGTAGATCGGCACCGGCGCCACCGAGAACTCCTCGGCGCTGGCCTCGTTCTCTTCGAACAGCTCGAACTCGGGGTGCGAGAGCTGCCAGCGCGGGTGGGTCCGCGAGCCGAACAGGCCGACCTTGCCGGCGAACATGCCGCGCCTGCCCGGCTTGAGCCGGGACTCGGCCACGTGGGAGCCCTTGCCGAAGAACGACAGGTAGATCTTGTTGCGGGCGGCGTCGACGACCTCGACCTCCAGCCAGGTGCCGCCGCGGTTGCGCATGGGCTTGCGCATGAGCCGACTCACCTCGCCGACCACGGTGACGTGCTCGTCGACCTCCAGCGCGTCGAGCGCCGTCAGCTCGCCGCGCTCGGCGTAGCGGCGGGGGTAGTGGCGCAGCAGGTCGCCGACCGTCTCCAGGCCGAGCACGCTGTGCAGCAGCTTGGCGGTCTTCGGGTCGAGCGCCTTGGTCAGGGGCTCGTCGAATCGGCTCACGGCACTATGTTCTACCGCCTGAGACCGACAGGAACGCATGCCGCGGCTCCTGGAGTCGCCGCCGGGTCACTCCACACCGATGAGGAGCGGGTAGCCGCCCTGCTCCCCCGCGTACACGACCAGGTCCACGTCGGGTCGGGTGGCGCGCAGGTGCCCGCCCACCTCGTCCGCCAGCCCCTCGGGCGCGTCCGCGCCCGTCACGAGCGTGACCATCTCGCCGCCGCCCGCCACCATCCGGTCCACGACCGCGACGGCCACCTCGCCCAGCTCCCGGCCGATCACCGCCACGTCGCCGTCGATCATCCCGAGCACGTCCCCCGGCCGGCACACGCCCACGCTCGTGACGCCCTCCCTGCGCGCGACCGCGAGGTGGCCGTGGCGGGTGTGCCCGGCCGCCCCGGTCATGGCCACGACGTCGTCGTCGAAGCGGCGCAGCGGGTCGTGGACGGCCAGCGCAGCCAGCCCCTGCACGGTCGCCCGGGTCGGCAGCACACTGACCACGACGCCGTCCTCCCGGGCGATCTCCGCGGCGGCCGTGGCGACCGCCTCGGCGCCCTCGTCGTTCGGCAGCACGGCGACCTCGCCGCCCGCCTGCCTGATCGCGGCCAGCATGGCGGGCAGCGACGGGCGCGTGCCCGGCTCCCGCCGTACCACCACCGCGCCGCACTCCTCGAACAGCGCCGCGATGCCGTCGCCCGCGGCGACGGCCACCACGCCCCGGCCCGCGTCGCCGCGGTGGGTCCGCTCGGCGAGATAGGTGATCTTGATCCGGTACGGCCGCCCCGCCCGCAGCGCCGCCTCCACCGCGGGACCCGCCTCGTCCACGTGGACGTGGACGTTCCACAGGCCGTCACCGCCGACGACCACCAGCGAGTCGCCCATCGCGTCGAGCTCCTCGCGCAGCTTGGCCACCGCGGCGTCGTCGGCGTCCAGCAGGTACATCACCTCGTACCCCGCGCCCACCTCGGTCATCGGCGAGACGCGCGACGTCGGCGCCGGAACCTCGTAACGCTCGCCGGAGGCGCCGGTCACCGCGGTCGCCAGCGACTCCAGGATGATCGCCAGACCGGCGCCGCCCGCGTCCACGACGCCGCTGCGGGCCAGCACGTCGAGCTGCTCGGGGGTGCGGCGGAGCGCGGCGCGGGCCTCGCGCGCGGCGCGCCGCGCGATCTCGGCCAGGTCGCCGTCCGTGTCCCGAACGGCCCCCGCCACCGCGCCGAGCACGCTCAGCACCGTGCCGTCCACGGGCCGCGCGACCGCCTCCCGGGCCAGCGAGGCGGCCCTGACCAGGCCGGCACGCAGGTCGGAGCCGTCCTTGAGCACCTCGGCCAGGCCGCGCAGGGCCTGGCTGACGATGACGCCGGAGTTGCCGCGCGCGCCGACGAGCGCCCCGTACGCGAGCGTCTGCCAGACCACCGCGCGGTCCACGTCGTCGGGCAGCGCCTCGACGGCCTCGGCCGCGGCCAGCATGGTGAGGTGGAGGTTCGTGCCGGTGTCGCCGTCGGCGACGGGGAAGACGTTGAGCGCGTCGATCTCCGCCCTCGACCTGCCCAGCGCGTCCGCGGCCAGACGGGCCCATCGGCGTACACGGGGCGGGTCGAGAACCTCCATACGCGACGCTCCGCCCTCTCGAGTGCGCTACGGTTAAAGAAGGAGGATATCGCCGCATCCGCCCCAGTCCAGTGGCTCGAGTCGCACCTGGTGGCGTGGATCGGATATCCTCGTCTGGCTGGCCGGTTGTCCCGGCATGCCCTCCGCCCGACATGCATCAGCGGACAGGGCTACATCGACTGTTTTAAGGAGCGATACCGTGGCTTCCGTCTGCGATGTTTGCCGCAAGGGGCCGATCTTCGGCAACAACGTGTCCCACTCGCACCGCCGTACCCGTCGTCGTTGGAACCCCAACATCCAGACGGTCCGCGCGGTCGTGGGCGGCACGCCGAAGAAGCTGAACGTGTGCACCTCGTGCATCAAGGCGGGCAAGGTCACCCGCTAGCTTCGACCTCCGCGACAAGCCCGCCGCTCCCGGCCGAGCGGCGGGCTTTCGTCATGCCCGGACCCGCCCATCGGTCCCGGGCAGCACGCATGTCGGCCCCGAGACCCCACCTCACGGCGCACGCGACATTCGCGAGGGCTCGCCGCCTCATGTGCGCCCGTCGCTGATACGCGACTCCGCATGCGGGTGGCCAGTGAGGCCGGGTGGCACAGGCGCGGAAGGCCGGGGGCGGGAGGCGGACGTCATGGGTGGGCCTGAGCGCGTGCCGGACCCGGATGTCATGCCCGCAAGCCGATGAGGCCGGTTGTCAGCGCCACTGCCAGGCGTGGTCGACGGGGCCGATGCCGTCGCCCAGGGGGAAGCCGCGCCGGATCGCGCCCGTGACGTACTCCTTCGCCTTGCCCACCGCGCCCGGCACGTCCTCGCCCGTCGCCAGGTGGGAGGCGATCGCCGAGGCGAGCGTGCAGCCGGTGCCGTGGGTGTGGCGGTTGTCGAGCCGCTCGGCGGTGAAGCGGTACTCGCGCGTGCCGTCGGTCAGCAGGTCCACCGGCTCGCCGGGCAGGTGGCCGCCCTTGATGAGCGCCCAGGCGGGTCCCAGCTCCAGGATCGCGTCGGCGGCCCGCCGCATCCCGCCTTCGTCCTCGACCTTGACCGAGGTGAGCTGCTCGACCTCCCACAGGTTGGGGGTGACGACGGTGGCGACGGGCAGCAGCCGCGTGCGCATCGTCTCGACGGCCTCGGGCGCGAGCAGCGAGTCGCCGTGCTTGGAGACGCCCACGGGATCGACCACGACCGGCGCCTCGTACGCGCCGAGCGTCACAGCCACGGTCTCGACCAGCTCGGGCGAGGCGAGCATGCCCGTCTTGACCGCCTGCGCGCCGATGTCGCCCAGCACGGAGTCGAGCTGGGCGCGTACGGCCTCGGCGGGCAGCTCCCAGTAGCCCTGGACGCCCAGGGAGTTCTGCGCCGTCACGGCGGCGATCACGCTCATGCCGTGGACGCCCAGGGCCAGCATGGTCTTGAGGTCGGCCTGGATGCCCGCCCCGCCACCGGAGTCGGATCCGGCGACGGTCAGCACGCGCGGAGGGGTCGTAGCGGTCATGACCCCATCCAACCATTTCGCTCATTCCACGCGGACGCCCTCCGCCTGGGCGGGCGCTGTGACGGGCGCCCGCCCCGGAGGCGTCAGTTGACGGCGCAGTCGCCGCCCACGAGGCCGCAGTTCTCCGGCTCGGCGGCGCGGCCCGTGGCGGTGAAGGTGATCTCGGTCGAGCCGCCCCCCGCCAGCGTCTCCGGCAGGTCGATGATCAGCAGATCGCCGTCCTGCGTCCACTCGGCGCCCGTCATGTTCAGCACGCGGCCCTTCACCGGCACCGACACGGTGAGGGACTTGAGCGCCTGCGGCGAGGAGTTGACCACGTCGAGGTGGGCCGTGTAGCCGGTGATCCGCTGGCTGACCACGTCGAAGCCGACGCTCACCGAGCCGCCGCTGGGCCCCGCCGTGTCGGTCGCGGTGGGGACGGGGTTGCTGGTCGCGTTGTCGGCGGGGTCGGTGACCGTGATCGTGCTGGGCTCCTCGGACGGAGTCTCCAGCCCGGTCTCCTCGAAGGTGGTCGGCAGCGGCTCCTGCGTGGGCTTGACCGGCTTCTTGCTCTTGGTCGGCTTCGGATCGGGCGAGGCGGACCGGCGCGGGGTGCGGGCGCCCGTCGTGGTCTGCGGGCCCGGCGTGCCGGCGGGCTGCGTCTTCGCGCCCGTGGGCTCGTCGGTCGGCGCCGACTCCTCGGTCTCGTCCTCCGCCGGCTCCTCGGTCTCGTCCCCGGCGGGCTGGGAGCCCTGCGGTCCCGGCTGGTTCGTCGCCTGTACGGCGGCACAGCCGTCGGCGGGGCAGCCGGACGGCTGCGACGAGCCGCTCATCAGCTTCACGCCCGCCACGGTGCCACCGAGCACGACGGCGACGGCGGCCACCGAGAGCAGCGCGAGACGGCCCCGGTTCCTGGCCGGCGGGTCGGCGTACGGGTCTGCGTCCCCGGACGGAGGCTTGCGGCGCCCGCGGCGGCGCGGCTCCGCGTCGTCCTCACGCCCGCCGTCCCGGTCGCCGCCGGGCTCGTCACCCGACCAGCCGGAGCCGAGGAAGCCGTTGTCGGCCCCCTCCGACCACGCGGGAGCCTGGACGTCCACCATGGTCGGGTTGCCGAACACCTTGACGTCGCCCGGCTCGGGCGGCCCCGCGGGGGGCTGGACGCGGGTCTGCTCGGAGGCGGCCTGGTCGTGGCCGAACACCTGCGTGGCGTCACCGCCGCGCCCCTGCGGCCCCTCACCGAACCCGTGGGTCTCGGCCGGTCCGAACGCCTGCGGCCTCTCGCCGAACACGTGGGTCTCGGCGGAGCCGAAGGGCCCCGAGGGCTCGTCGTCGCCGAAGCCCCGCGGGCCGGACGGCCCGTCGCCGCCGTACGCGTGGGGTCCCGAAGGGTCGTCGCTCACGAAGCCCGGCGTCGAGGAGGGCCTGCCGTCCTCGAACGCGCGGCGGATGGGCGCTCCCCTCCCGCTGAAGACGGGCGTGCCGGACGGCCGCTCGTCCCCGCCGAAGGCCCGCGGCCCCGAGGGCCCGTCCGTCCCGGACGCCGGCGGCCCCGAGGGCCCGTCAGCGCCGAACGCGTGCGGCCCGGCAGGCCGGTCACCGCCCGGGGGACGCGGACCGGAGGGCCCGAAGGCGTGCGGTCCCGAAGGCGCGTCGCCGCCGAGGTCCTGCGGCATGCCGAAGGTCTGCGTGCTCTCACCGACCTCGCCGGCCCGTCCGGGCTCGTCCCAGTGCGGGGGGCGCGCGAAGGCGCCCGTCGTCTCGAACGGCGGGTCGGCGGCCGGCCCTGAGCCGGCGCCGGCCCGCGAGGGCGGCGGCTGGAAGGCGCCGGTGGTCTCGAACGGGTCCTTCTCCGGACCGCGGACGGCGGCACCGGGGTCCCGCTTCGGCATCGGGGCCCACTGCCCCGTCACTCCCGCCTGGTCCGGCAGCTCCGGCCAGCCGGGCGGCTCGGCCTGCTGGTCATCGGTGTCCCAGAAGGAGCTCTTGGCGGTCGGATCCGGCGCGGCGGCCCACTGCGCGGCGCGGTCGGTGAGTCCGAATCCCTCGTCGTGAGAGTCGTCGGACGTGCCGTTCCCCCGTTCGCTCGCGTCGTCGGATCCACCTGTGTGGCGGCCCATGGCAGCCCTTTCTTGCCGGTGACGATGGCCGCCAATCTTCATAACACCTTCGCTACGACTTTGTCCCAGCAATCCCGTGAGTCACATGTCATGGTGGGAAATTTTCACGCAAATCGGGACATCTCATCACTGAAAGTGATCCCAGCCGCCGCGTATCACGTCACGGCCCCGTACGGTCACGCCTTCGCCCTCCACGACGGCCCCCACGACCTGCCAGGCGTCCCCCAGCGGCACGTCAGCGGGGAACACGGCCGCGAGCGCGTGGTCCTCACCCCCCGTGAGCACCCAGTCGACAGGATCGGCCCCGAGCTCCTTGGCGGCGGCGGCCACCGGATCGCCCACCACGAGGGCGCCCGGGTCCACCTCGATCCGCACGCCACCGGCCCGCGCGAGGTGTCCCAGGTCCTGCAGGAGCCCGTCGCTGACGTCGAGCATCGCGGTGGCGCCCAGCCGCGCCGCCTCCGGACCGCACGCGTACGGCGGGCACGGCCGGCGGTGCGCCTCCACCGCCTCGAACAGCGCCCCCGCGGCACGCGGGACGTCACGACCGGCCTCCAGGAGGGCCAGGCCCGCCGCGGCGTGGCCGAGCCGCCCCGCCACGGCCACCACCTGGCCGGGACGCGCCCCCGACCGGGTCACCGGAGGATGTCCGCCCAGGTCGCCGAGCGCGGTCACCCCGAGCACCACCAGGTCGCTGCGTGCCATGTCGCCGCCGGCCACGCTCGCCCCCACGACCGCGCACTCGTCGCGGAACCCGTCGGTCAGCGCGTCGAGCCAGTCGACCGGCAGATCCGCCGGAATGCCCAGCCCGACCACCAGGGACGTCGGAACGGCGCCCATGGCGGCCACGTCGGCGAGGTTCTGCGCCGCGGCCTTCCGGCCGACGTCGTAGCCGCTGGACCAATCGCGGCGAAAGTGCCTACCCTCAAGCAAGAGGTCCGTTGACACCACGACGCGCCCGTCCGGCGCACTCACCATGGCGGCATCGTCGCCCGGTCCGAGCAGAACACTGGCTCCTTGCGGCAGACGTCCGGAAATACGACTTACCGCTCCGAATTCGCCGAGATCTCCGACTCTGATGACACACCTCCTGACCCACACAGGGTACGGTGGCCCTTCGGCGTGATCCAATCGCCCGGGAGGACGTAATGGTGCAGGCCTACATCCTTATTCAGACCGAAGTCGGCAAGGCGGCGAGCGTGGCCGCGGAGATCTCCGGCATCCCCGGAGTCACGCAGGCCGAGGACGTGACGGGACCGTACGACGTGATCGTGCGGGCGGAGGCCCGTAACGTCGACGAACTGGGCAAACTCGTCGTGGCCCAGATCCAGGGCGTCGAGGGGATCACCCGGACCCTGACCTGCCCGATCGTGCACATCTGAGGTAGATCTTTCCGGGAGAACTCGCCGTCCATGCGTGTCGCCGCCGTATCGCTGCTGCTGCTCGCGCTCGCCGCGTGCGGCGCCGTCCAGGTCGAGCCGCCCGCCCCGCAGGGCGAGGCGGCCGCGGCCTGTCAGCGGCTGTCCGGGCTGCTGCCCCGCACGCTGGACGGCGCCGGACGCGGCACGTCCGTGCCCGAGTCGCCGTACGTGGCCGTCTGGGGCGACGGGGAGATCGCGCTGCGGTGCGGCGTGCCGCGGCCGGCCCGGATGGCGCCGACCGACCAGCTCCAGGAGATCGACGGGGTCGGCTGGTTCGCCGACCCCGACAAGCCCACGCTCTTCACCGCCGTCGCGGCCCCGCTGTACGTGGAGGCGACGATCGCCGGGACGCACGTGGCGCCCCAGGTGCTCGCCGACCTCTCGGGCCCGATCAGCCAGGTCACGCCGAAGTAGTCCTGATCCGCGCCGGTTCAGCGCAACCCGGCCGGCCGGTTCAGGGCGAGCTGCACGAGCCGGTCCACCAGCTCCGGATAGCTCGTCCCCGAGGCGGCCCAGAGCTGCGGCGCCACCGACAGCGACGTGAAGCCGGGCATCGTGTTGATCTCGTTGAAGACGATCTCGCCCTCGGGCGTGTAGAAGAAGTCCACCCGCGCGAGGCCCTCGCACTCGAGCGCCTCGAACGCCCGCACGGCCATCGCCCGCAGTTCCTCCGCCACCTCGCCCGGCAGGTCGGCGGGCACGGTCAGCGACATCTGGTCGGGGTAGTACTTGGCCTCGAAGTCGAAGAACTCCTGGCCGCCCTCGACCTTCACCTCGCCGGGCAGCGACGCCCGCGGCGGCTCGTCGCCGAGCGACTCGAGCACCGCGCACTCGACCTCGCGTCCCGTCACCGCCGCCTCGACCAGCACCTTCGGGTCGTGCCGCCGGGCCTCCTCGACCGCCTCGGCGAGGCTCGCCCGGTCGTGCGCCTTGGAGATGCCCTGGGAGGAGCCGGCCCGGGCCGGTTTGACGAACACCGGCCAGCCGAGCTGCTCCTCGGCCTCCTTCAGCACCCGCTCGCGGTCGAGTCGCCAGTCGCGGTCGCGCACCACCAGGTAGCGCCCGATCGGCAGCCCGGCCGCCGCCATGACGGTCTTCATGTACGCCTTGTCCATGCCGACGGCGCTGGCCAGCACCCCCGAGCCGACGTAGCGCACGCCGGCCATCTCCAGCAGGCCCTGGATGGTGCCGTCCTCGGCGAACGGCCCGTGCATCACCGGGAAAACCACGTCCACCGAGCCCAGCTCGACCGGGATGCTGCCCGGGTCGTAGGCCACGAGCGAGCCCTGCCCGGGCGGCAGCGCCAGCGCGGCTCCGGAGGTGTCGACGCTGGGCAGCTCGCCCTCCTCGATGGCGAACCGCTGGCCGGCCGCGGCGAGCACCCACCTGCCGTCCTGGGCGATCCCGATGGGGACCACCTCGTACTTGTCCTTGTCGATCGCCTCCAGCACGCTGCCCGCCCCCATGAGGGAGACGGCGTGCTCGGAATTGCGACCCCCGAAAACGACGGCGACGCGTGGCTTGCTCATGACGTCCGAATCTACCGGCGTGTCCGCACTACAGCGAGTCAAGCTCGCCGGTGATGTCCGCAATGGTCAGACCCCATACCGCTCAGGCTTGGGCGAACGGGACATCAACAGCATGCCGGCCTCACTGGGCGACATGCCGTCGTGGACGACGCCCACCACGACTTCGGTGATCGGCATCTCGACGTCGTGCTTCCTGGCCAGCTCCAGTACCGACTCGCACGACTTGACGCCCTCGGCGGTCTGTTTGGTGGCCGCGATGACCTCCTCCAGCGTCATGCCGCGGCCCAGCCGTTCGCCGAAGGTGCGGTTGCGTGACAGCGGCGAGGTGCAGGTCGCCACGAGGTCACCCATGCCGGCCAGCCCGGCGAACGTGTGCGGGTCGGCCCCGAGCGCGGCCCCCAGGCGCGAGATCTCCGCCAGCCCCCTGGTCATCAGCATGGCGCCCACGTTGTCGCCCATGCCCATACCCGCGGCGACGCCCACGGCCAGGGCGATGACGTTCTTGACCGCGCCGCCCAGCTCCACGCCCACCACGTCGTGGTTGGTGTACGGGCGGAACCAGGGCGGCAGGTGGCAGGCGTCCTGCAGCCGCGCGGCCACGCTCTCGTCGGAGCAGGCCACGACGGTCGCCGCCGGCTGGCGCTGGGCGATCTCCTTGGCCAGGTTGGGACCGGACACGACCGCGACCCGCTCCTCGGCCGCGCCCGCCACCTCGCAGATGACCTCACTCATCCGCTTGGTGGTCCCGAGCTCGATGCCCTTCATCAGGCTGACCAGGATCGCGTCCGGCGGGATGTGCTCGCGCCAGGCCGCCAGGTTGGTCCGCAGCGACTGCGACGGCACGGCGAGCACCACGAAGTCGGCCCCGTCCAGCGCCTCGGCCGGGTCGGTCGTCGCCCGCAGCGAGGTGGGCAGCGCCACGCCGGGCAGGTAGTCGAGGTTGGTGTGGGTGCGGTCGATCGCCTCGACCAGCTCCGGCCGGCGCCCCCACAGCGTCGTCTGGTTGCCGACCTCGGCCAGGATCATCGCGAACGTGGTGCCCCACGAACCGGTGCCGAACACCGCCGCCTTCGTCATCGTCGTCACCGTCCGGCCGGATCGTAGGGACTCTCGGGTGCCTTCTCACCGCGCAGCTCGGCGAGCTGCACGGTGATCGCCGCCATGATGTCGGCGGTCGCCTGGCGCAGCACCGGCCCCTGCGGCGGCTGACCGGCGTACCTGGACAGGTCGACCGGCGGTCCCACGGACACCCGGAACGTCTTGCGCGGGAACAGCCTGGGCTTCTTCTCCCCGTACGGCAGCAGCTCATGCGCGCCCCAGTGGGCCACCGGGATCACGAGGGCGCCGCTTTCCAGGGCGAGCCGGGCGGCTCCGGTCTTGCCGACCATCGGCCACAGGTCGGGGTCACGCGTGCAGGTGCCCTCCGGGTAGAAGAGGATCGCGCCGCCGTCGCGCAGCCGCTGCGCCGACACCTGCAGCGAGCGGGCCGCCTCGCTGCTGGCCCGCTCGACGGGGATGGCGCACAGCGAGCGCACGGCGTGGCCCAGCAGCGGCACCCGGAACAGCGCCGCCTTGGCCAGGATGACCGGCCAGCGCCCGTTGTCGTACAGGAAGTGGGACAGCAGCACGGGGTCGGTCCACGACAGGTGGTTGGCGGCGATGATCACCCCGCCCTGACGGGGGATCCGCTCCCCGTGGCGCCAGTCACGGTTGACCAGGAGCCACGACAGTGGCTTCACGATCACCACGGCCAGGGACTCCCAGAAACGCGACGGCCGCGTGAGGCGCCTCATGCTCTCCTCCAACCCGAACGTGGTGTGCGCCCCAAGTCTCCCGGTTGGCCGCGCGGGATGTCGAGGCGCGATGCTTAACCCTATGAGCAACCGCTGGTCACTGGTCATCCCGGTGAAGACACTGGTCGCCGCGAAGACCCGGATGGCCGCCGCGGCCGGTCCGCACCGCACACGGCTGGCCGTCGCCGTGGCCTGCGACACGGTGTCGGCGGCGCTGGAGTGCCCGGCCGTGGCGCGGGTCGTCGTCGTGACCGCCGACCCCGCCGCCGCGGGGCCGCTCGCCGCGCTCGGCGCGGACGTGGTGCACGACCCCGACCGCGGGCTCAACACCGCGCTGCGCACGGGCGCCGCCCACGCCGTACGACTGGCCCCCGGCGACCCCGTGGGGGCCCTGCAGGCCGACCTGCCCGCGTTGCGGCCCGCCGAGCTGGCCGCGGTGCTGGCCGCGGCGTCGGAGTTCGACCAGGCGTTCGTGCCCGACGCGCTCGACGTGGGCACCACCTTCTACGGGGTGCGCCCGGGGCTGCCGTTCACGCCCCGCTTCGGCGGGGAGTCGCGGGCCAAGCACCTGGCGGGCGGGGCCAAGGAGCTGTGCCTCGACGGCGTCGACTCGGTCCGCCGCGACGTCGACACCCCTGACGACCTGCGCGCCGCCGTCACGCTGGGTCTCGGCCGGCACACCGCGGCCGTGGTGGCGGAGCTGTGGCCGTCCTGATGCGGGGCGCGGTGACGACCGCCAGGTGGGAGAGGCCGAGCGCGGCGATGCCCACGGCGAACACCGCGTAGCCGCCCACCCGCTCTCCCAGCGCCCCGCCGAGCAGCCCGCCCAGCGGGAATGCGCCCCACATGAGGAAGCGCATGGCGGCGTTGACCCGGCCCAGGAGATGGCCGGGGGTGACGCGCTGCCGGTGGCTGAGCTGGGTGACGCCGAACACCGAGCTCGCCGCGCCGAACAGCGCGCCCGCCACCGGCAGGAACGCCAGGCGCCAGCCGGGGCCGGTGGCCAGCGCGGGCAGGTAGAGCACCGTGGCCAGCACCGCGGAGCCGTACAGGGTGGCGCCCGTGCCGAAGCGGGCGGTCAGCCGCGGCACGAGCGCCGCGCCGGCCAGCGCGCCGCAGGCGGAGCCCGACAGCAGCAGGCCGTACGCGCCGGGGCCGACGTCCAGCTCCTTGATCAGGTAGAGCGGGAAGCCGATTGCGCAGATGCTGTTGGCGGCCATGACCAGTGCCCCGCCGACGGCGACGCGGCGCAGCACGGGCTCCCGGACGACGAAGGCCAGGCCCTCGGCCATCTCCCGCCGCAGCCGCCGCTCACGCCGTGCCGGCCGCTCCCCGGCCCGCACGCCTTCCCCGGCCCGTACGCGCTCCTCGGCCCGTACGCGGGACAGGAGCAGCGCGGAGGCGAGATAGCTGACGGAGTCGGCGAGCAGGGCGACGGGCGCGGTGAGCAGGTTGACGAGCCAGCCGCCGACGCCCGGACCGGCGAGGAGGGAGACGTTACGGGTGACCTCCAGGGCGCCGTTGCCGCGTTCGAGCCGGTCCTCGGGCACGATGGCGGGCAGCAGGCTCATGTGGGCCACGTCGAAGAACACCGTGCCGAACCCCAGGAGCAGGGCCACAGCGTAGAGCTGCGGCAGGGTCAGCACGCCCGCCCAGGCCGCGAGCGGCACCGTGACGAGCGCCAGGCCGCGTACCAGGTCGGACCAGACGAGGACGGGCAGCCGGCGGACCCGGTCCACCCAGACGCCGGCGGGGAGCCCCACGAGCAGGAAGGCGGCCATCTGGGCGGCGGCGAGCAGGCCCAGCTCCAGCGCTCCGGCGTCCAGCGTGAGGACGGCGGCCAGGGGCAGCGCGACGGTGGTGACCTGCGTGCCCATCTGGGTCACGCCGTTCGCCCAGACGAAGCGCCGGAAGTCGGGGTTCGAGCGCACAAGTAGCGATGGTCCGCTGTTCCGCTCCCCGATGGCAAACGGATTAGGCTGGTGGGCGTGCAGGCCACGGTGCGCACCTTCGACGAGATCACCCGCTCCGGCACGGTCTTCCTGGACGACGGGACCGTGCTGCCCTTCGGCACGCACGCCTTCGACGCGGGCCCGCTGCGGCTGCTGCGCTCGGGGCAGCGGGTTCGGCTGGCAATGACGGACGGGGAGATCAGCTACGTGACGCTGTCCACGTTCCCCCTGCCGGAGTGATCCCCCGAGAACGCGGAACGCCCGGCCCCCGAGACGGGGACCGGGCGGTCGCGACGTCGTTACTTCTTCTTAGCGGCCTTCTTGCCGCCGGCGTTCACCAGCTCCTTGAAGTCCGATCCAGGCCGGAACTTCGGCCCCCAGCTCTCCTGGACCTTGATCTCGGCGCCGGTCGACGGGTTCCTGGCCGAGCGGGCCGGCTTGTGGACCATCTCGAAGGCACCGAAGCCGGTGATCGAGACCTTGTCGCCGCTGGCCACGGCCTTCTGGACGACGTCGATGATGGCGTTGACCGCTTCGGTCGCCGTCTTCCGGTCGCCGACGCGCTCTACGATGGCGTCAACGAGCTCTCGCTTGTTCATGTAAGTTGTGCTCCCCCCGTTACGGCTCGGGGTTCCAGCTAACGAAGTTCGACGTAGAAACCCCTTACTCTCCCGAAACTAGGCCGGATTGCGGGCGAACTCAATCACCCGGCGTGCTTTCGGGTGCGCGTGGCGTGTCGAGATCGCCGTCCAGAGAGGCCAGGAGAAGATCCAGACGGGCCGCTGCCCGTACCGGATCGTGCTTGGCGAGATCGCAGATCGTCACGTATCGCCGCGCCAGCCGCTCTTTCTCGTCGTCGGGAAGGCCGGTGAGCACGGCGCTGACGCGGCGGTGCGCCTCGCGCAGCCGCCGCGCCAGCTCGTCGTCGTCTAGACGGTCGTCGGCAGCCATGGCTGCCGCTCATTCTCGTACGCCGCCACGTCCTCGGCGTGCCGCAGGGTCAGGCCGATGTCGTCGAGCCCCTCCATGAGCCGCCAGCGGGTGTAGTCGTCGATCTCGAAGCCGACGGCCTCGCCGGCCCACCGGACCTCGCGGCCCTCCAGGTCGACCGTCACCTGGAGCGACGGGTCGGCCTCGACGGCGGCCTGGAGCGCCTCCACCTTCTCGCCCGGCAGGACGACCGGCAGCAGGCCCATCTTGGTGGAGTTGTTGCGGAAGATGTCGCCGAACCGGGCGGCGATCACGGCGCGGAAGCCGTACTGCTGCAGCGCCCAGACGGCGTGCTCGCGCGAGGAGCCGGTGCCGAAGTCGGGTCCGGAGACGAGGATCGAGGCGCCCTGGTAGGCCGGGTCGTTGAGGACGAAGCCGGGGTCCTCGCGCCACGCGGCGAACAGGCCGTTCTCGAAGCCGGTGCGGCTGACCTGCTTGAGCCAGACGGCCGGGATGATCTGGTCGGTGTCGACGTTGCTGCGGCGCAGCGGCACCGCCGTACCGGTGTGGGTGGTGAACGCGTCCATGGTCGGGATCTCCTAGAGGTCGGCATCTGGGAAGCGCGTCGGTCAGGCGGCCTGGCCGCCTGACCGTGACCGCGCTAGAGGTCCGCGGGAGCGGTGAGGCGGCCGCTGACGGCGGTCGCGGCGGCGACCTGCGGCGACACCAGATGGGTGCGGCCACCCTTGCCCTGCCGGCCCTCGAAGTTGCGGTTGGAGGTGGAGGCGCTGCGCTCGCCCGGCTTGAGCGTGTCGGGGTTCATGCCGAGGCACATGGAGCAGCCGGCCTCGCGCCACTCGGCGCCGGCGGCCTTGAACACCTCGTGCAGCCCCTCCTGCTCGGCCTGCAGCTTGACCAGCATCGAGCCGGGCACGATGAGCGTGCGCGTCTTCACCTGCCGGCCGCGCAGGATCTCGGCGGCCGAGCGGAGGTCCTCGATGCGGCCGTTGGTGCAGGAGCCGACGAAGACGGTGTCGACCTCGATGTCGCGCAGCGGGGTGCCGGCGCTCAGCCCCATGTACTCCAGGGCGCGCTCGGCGGCGGAGCGCTCGATGGGGTCGGCGAAGCTCGCCGGGTCGGGCACCGACGCGCCCAGCGGCAGGCCCTGGCCGGGGTTCGTGCCCCAGGTGACGTACGGGGTGAGCGTGGAGGCGTCGATCTCGACGACCTTGTCGAAGACGGCGTCGTCGTCGGTGCGCAGCGACTTCCAGTACTCGACCGCCTGGTCCCACAGCTCGCCGGAGGGCGCGTGCGGGCGGCCCTGGAGGTAGGCGAACGTGGTCTCGTCGGGGGCGATCAGGCCCGCCCGGGCGCCGGCCTCGATCGACATGTTGCACACCGTCATCCGGCCCTCCATGGAGAGCTTGCGGATGGCCTCGCCGCGGTACTCGACGATGTAGCCCTGGCCGCCGCCGGTGCCGATCTTGGCGATGATGGCCAGGATGAGGTCCTTGGCGGTGACGCCCACGGGCAGCTCGCCCGAGACCTCGATGGCCATGGTCTTCGGCCGGTAGGCGGGCAGGGTCTGCGTGGCCAGCACGTGCTCGACCTCGGAGGTGCCGATGCCGAACGCGATGCCGCCGAACGCGCCGTGCGTGGAGGTGTGGGAGTCGCCGCAGACGATGGTCATGCCCGGCTGGGTCAGGCCGAACTGCGGGCCGATGATGTGCACCACGCCCTGGCCGGCGTCGCCCATCGGGTGCAGCCGGATGCCGAACTCGGCGGCGTTCTTGCGCAGCGTCTCGACCTGGGTCTTGGAGACGGGGTCGGCGATGGGGCCGAGCACGGTCGGGACGTTGTGGTCCTCGGTCGCGATGGTGAGGTCGGGCCTGCGCACCTCGCGCCCGGCGAGCCGGAGCCCGTCGAACGCCTGCGGGCTGGTCACCTCGTGGATGAGGTGCAGGTCGATGTAGAGCAGGTCGGGCTCGCCGTCGGCGCGGCGCACGACGTGCTGCTCCCAGACCTTCTCCGCCAGTGTGCGGCCCATGATCTCCTCCTGCGTTCTCGCGACTGCTCCGTCGCAGCCCCGCCTTCCAGCCTGCCTCCGACTTGCTTTCTCATATGTCGAGACGGCAGTATCGGCCTATGGACAACTCTAGCGGAGTCGGAGTACTCGACAAGGCCGTTCTGGTGCTCAATGCCCTCGAAGCCGGCCCCGCCTCGCTCGCCCAGCTCGTTCAGGCCACCGGATTGGCCCGCCCCACCGCCCATCGGCTCGCGGTCGCCCTCGAGCACCACCGCATTGTGAGCCGTGACACACAAGGCAGGTTCGTCCTGGGCCCGCGGCTCTCCGAGTTGTCCACGGCCGCCGGCGAGGACCGGCTGCTCGCGGTGGCCGCGCCGGTGTTGATGCAGTTGCGCGACCTGACGGGCGAGAGCGCGCAGCTCTACCGCCGCCAGGGTGACGAGCGCGTGTGCGTGGCCGCGGCCGAACGCGCGAGCGGTCTGCGTGACACCGTGCCCGTGGGATCGGCGCTGCCCATGACGGCGGGTTCGGCGGCGCAGATCCTGCTGGCCTGGGAGGAGCCCGACCGGCTGCACCGCGGGTTGCGCGGCGCCAAGTTCACCGCCGCGACGCTCGCGTCGGTGCGCCGCCGCGGCTGGGCCCACAGCGTGGGCGAGCGGGAGCAGGGCGTGGCGAGCGTGTCTGCGCCCATACGGGGCAGCGGGGGCAAGGTGATCGCCGCGGTGTCGGTGTCGGGCCCCATCGAGCGGCTGACGCGGGCGCCCGGACGCCTGCACGCCGTACCGGTGATGGCCGCCGCCGAGCGGATCACCGAATCGATGCGCCGCACGTCATGATCAGCAAAAGCACGGATTTGGGGGGCCGAGTGCGCCGTCGGCGCACTAGCCTGAGTGGGTGACAGATCGCATCGAGGTAGCCGCCACTGAGCTGCGACCCCTGCTCGAAGAGTTCATCATGTGGGCGCGCGTCAACGCGCCCGACAGCGACCCCGAACTCGTCGGGCCCGCCGCCCTGTGGCACCGTCTCGCCTTCTCCAGCGACCTCGGCACGTGGAAGCGTGCCGACCTGCGCAACCTGCTCCTGGACCGCATGCCGAAGGTCGTGGAGGACCCCGACTCCGCCGCCGACGGCATGCTGCCGGCCGTGGACGCGTACCTCACCTTCCTCTCCCAGACCGGGAGGCTGACCCAGGGCTCCGACTCCCTGGAGGGCCTGCGGGAGGAGCTCGACGACGTCGAGGACGAGTTCGTCGAGCTGATGGAGGAGCTTCTCGACGACGCCGAGGGCGACGACGCGGACGAGGAGGAGACCGGCGATCTGGGAGACTTCGAGCCGTTCGCCGACGAGCTCGCCGACCTGCCCACGATCCGGCTGCGGCCTGACTCCGAGCTGGCCGCCGCCGCCCGCGAGGTTCCGCTGGTCGCCAAGGCCCGCGACCTGGCCGTGTGGGTCGGCTCCGGCCGCCGCGTCGGGGAGGACACCCTGCTGTCCGACGCCGAGGTCGAGGAGGCGCTGGCCGCCGTCGGCCTGCCGAGGCCGGAGACCGACGGCTCCCTCGCCGAGGCCGTGCCCCAGCTCTGGAACATCTGGAACCTGGCCGTCGACCTGGAGTTCCTGGAGCCGGGCGAGGGCAACACGGTGGCCGTGCAGGACGACACGTCCGAGTGGCCGTTCGACGACGACGAGGACGTGCTCGACGCCTGGATGCTCGGCCTCCACTCGGTCGACTACGGCGACCCCGAGCTGCCCGACGACGACCTGACCATGGCCCTCGCGGGGCTCACCCGAGGCGTGCTGGTGCGGCTGCTGCTGGCCGGCGGCTCACGCGAGCTCGACGGCCTGCGCCAGGAGCTCGCCGAGGCCGCCGCCGAGATCGACGAGCTGGGCTCCGACGCGTGGGAGGCCGCGGGCGACCCGCTGGCCCCGGCCGTCGACTGGCTGACCGGCTACGGCATGGTCACCCTCGACGCGTCGCAGGGGGCCGGCGGGACACTCAGCCTGACGGCGCTCGGCACCGAGGGCGTCATCCACCTCGTGGACGACTCCGACATCGAGATCGACGCGCGGCCCGCCATCGAGTCGATGAGCGCCCACGAGCTGCTCGCCCTCAGCGCCGAGCTGCCCGAGGAGGAGGCCGACGCCGAGTTCGCCGCCTGGATGCGGCTGCGCGAGCCGGGCCGGGCGGCCGAGGAGCTGCTGGAGGCGGCGGCCGAGGACGAGAGCGACGCGCTCATCCGCGTCCAGGCCGCCAGCGTGGTGGGCACGCTCGGCGAGGAGGCGATCCCCGCCTGGCAGGCGGCGCTGAAGGAGCCGTCGCTGCGCCCGTACGCCGCCACGCACCTGAGCCAGCTCGGGGTTGAGGGGGCGCCCGAGCCGACCCAGGACGACACCCACTGGCTGATCCTGGACATGTGGACCATCTCCGCCGGGCTGGGACGCTCGGAGTTCGTCAGCAGCCTGCAGGACATCGGCCCGGACCTGCTCAACAACCTGCTGGAGGTGATCTGGAAGATCCCGCACGCTCACGTGGAGGAGCTGCTGGATCTGATCTCCCAGGTGCACCCGGACAAGCAGGTCGCCAAGGCGGCCCGCCGGGCGCTGTTCAAGGCCCGCTCGAACCAGTAGCCGCTCATGCAGACGCTGTGCCCCGGGACCACCTTTCGCGGTCCCGGGGCACGGTGGTTTTCGTCTGTCAGGTGAGGACGTCGTCGAGGGAGTCGGCGGTGACGGCCCGGCGGATCCACTCCTGGACCTGGGTGAGATCGGTGCAGGCGGCGATGCGCAGCCTGGCCTGGTCGGTCACGGTGAGACCGCGCGCCTCCAGAACGGTTATCAGTGCCTCGATCTCCCCTTCGACCTTTCCTTCGACCTTTCCTTCGGCCTTGCCCCTGCCGAAGTGCTCGCGGGCGAACGGGCTGTAGACCGGCCACGCCGTTGACGACATGATCTCCTCCAGGTTCTGCTTCGCGCCCTCAGAGGCGAGGTCATAAGCGTATTCATAGTACTGCGGAGCGTGTTCGCCGCCGACTTTCGCCAACGCGGCGACGAACGCCTCGACGACGGGACGGCTCTGGCCGTGGAGCATCACGGACACCGTGGCCAGTTCCATGCATGCCACGGCTTCGACGGGGTCGGTGATGGCCGGCACCTGGTCCGGCCCCATGACGAGGGGCGTCAACGAGTACTCAGGGAGATTCGTGACGATCGGCCCGGCGGCCCAGGCCGCCACCTTGTCTGTCGCGCACACCACGAGCACCACGACGGGGCAGTCGAGCCGCAGCCACAGGGCGGCCGCGTAACGGGCCCAGGCGAGACGTTTCTCCTCGGTGACGTTGAGCTGGACCTCGACGACGATCCCCAGCTCCGGGCTCTTCGGGGGTCCCAGGGTGATCACCGTGTCGGCGTAGAAGTCACGCGAGTGCCGGTCGTTGAACTCCCCGGAGGTGACCTCGACGTAGGTGTCCGTCGAAAGGTGGGGGTCGTAGATCCGCTGAAGGATCTCCACAGCGAACGCCGGGCGGCCTCTGAAGAGCGCGTTCAGCGTGTCGTGAATGATGGAAGGCACATCGCCGTACGTTATCAGTCGAGTACGGATTGTGACGGAAAATCGTCAAGCCGTATCGAACGTGAACGCGAAAAAGCCCCGGCGCGGAGGAGCGCACCGGGGCGTTGAGAGAGAACGTAGTCCCGACCGGATTCGAACCGGCGCTACCGCCTTGAGAGGGCGGCGTCCTGGGCCACTAGACGACGGGACCTTCGGTTGACTTGTGTGACTGTGGTAGTCCCGACCGGATTCGAACCGGCGCTACCGCCTTGAGAGGGCGGCGTCCTGGGCCACTAGACGACGGGACCGCGTCCCACAAGCAATCCGCCGGGCTTCCCCGGCGACGGACGTAACTCTACCGCACCCCGGAGACCACAACCAAACCGCGATCAGGCGCGTGGATCAGGGCGGTAGATCGTGGCGCGGCGGTGACGCCCGGCCGCGCATCCGCTCGGTTGGAGGGCTAGTCGGTCAGCAGACCGCGGCGGTACGCCTCCGCGACCGCGGCCGCACGGTCGCGGACGTCGAGCTTGGCGTAGACGTGCAGGAGGTGGGTCTTGACGCTGGCCTGGCTGATGAACAGCCGCGCGGCGGCCTCCCGGTTGGTCGCCCCGCCCGCCACCAGCCGGAGCACCTCCAGCTCCCGCCGGCTCAGCGCGCCCCGCGCGGGCTTGCGCACCTGCTCGGCCAGGCGTCCCACGACGGCGGGCGCGAGGACCGTCTCGCCGCGGCCGGCGGCGCGGACGGCGCGCACCAGTTCGTGCGCCGGGGCGTCCTTCAGCAGGTAGCCCGCCGCGCCCGCCTCCAGGGCGGTCAGCACGTCCGTGTCGAAAGTGGTGAGCACCAGCACCCGCGGCGCCGCCGGGCCGAGCGCCCGCAGCTCCCGGAGGGCGGTGACGCCGTCCATGCCGGGCATGCGCAGGTCCAGGAGGACGAGGTCCGGGGCCAGCTCGCCCGCCAGCCTGACCGCCTCGGCCCCGCCGGACGCCTCCCCCACGACCTCCAGGTCCGGCTCGCCGTCCAGCGCCGCCCGCAGGCCGTCGCGCACGATCGGGTGATCGTCCACCAGGAGCAGCCTCATGACTCGTCCCACGCCTTCCCTGGTGCGTCCGCGGGCAGGGCCGGGACGGTCACCGCGACGGCCGTCCCTCCCCCTGGCTCCGACTCGATCTCCATGGTGCCGCCCACCCCTCGTACCCGCCGCCTCATCCCGTCCAGCCCGAAGCCGTCAGTGGGCGCCTGCGGGTCGAAACCGGCTCCGTCGTCTCGGATGTCCAGCAGGACCGTGTCGTCCTCGTACGAGAGCGTGAGGACCGCTCTGGTGGCCTCGGCGTGCTTGGCGACGTTGGCGAGGGCCTCCTGCGCCACGCGCAGCAGCGTGTCCTCCACACCGGGAGCCAGCGCGATCGGCGTCCCGGTCACCTCGAACGTCAGCCCGGCGCGCGCGGCGCGGGACCAGTCGTCCTTCATGCGGCCGATCGCGTCGGGCAGCCGGGAGTCCTCCAGCGGCCCAGGGCGCAGCGCGCTCACCGCCCGGCGCGTCTCCGTCAGACCGCGCCGGGCCAGCTCCGACGCGTGGGCGAGCCGGCGCCGGCGGTCGCCGTCATGACCGGCGAGGTCGGCGCGGCCGGCGGCGTCGAGCTGGCCGATGAGCGCGACGAGGTCCTGGGCGACCGTGTCGTGGATCTCGCCGGCGACCCGGTGCCGCTCGTCGAGCACGCCCGCGTGCCTGGCCTGGCCGAGCAGCCGGGCGTGCAGGTCGGCGTTCTCGGCCATGGCGGCACGCAGCTCGCCGATGAGGCGCCGGCGCCGGTCGCTCTCGGCGCTGACGTACCAGCCGGCGGCCACCAGCGGGACGGCGATGCCGGCGATCACGGTGAGCAGCCCGGCAGGGTCGCGCGCACCGGCCTGGGCGGCGACGATGACCGCGGCCGTGAGCGTCATCCCCGCGATGACCATCCGGGTGGGCAGCAGCGCGACGGCCAGCGGATAGCCGGCGGAGGCGAGCAGGGTGAAGGCAGGATGGCGCGCGGCCAGGACCCCGGCGAGGACGAGGAACCCGGCGTAGTGCACGGCGGCGAGCCCCGGCAGGTCGTCGCGGCGCGCGTGCGACCACGGGAGCGGCGCCAGCCAGGCGACCGTCAGGCCCGCCACCACCGGCCAGGGCACCGAGGCGAGCCAGGGCGCGACCGCGAGCACGACGTTCCCGGAGCCGTCCCCCGCGCCGCCGGAGCCGCCCGCGCCCGCCGCGTGATCCGCGGTCGCGGCGCCTCCGGTGACCGCGGCGACGGCCGCGGACAGGACGAGCAGGCCGTACGCGAGCGCCACGTGCACGAGACGCTCGCGCCCCTCCGGCCCTGTCACGGGAGCGGCCGAGCTCACGGAGCGGCCCGCCTCGCGCGCTGGAACGGCTCGCCTCATGAGGCCGGGCCGCGGTCGCGCGTCAACCGATCGGTGGATGCCCGGGATCCACCGGACGACGAGCCGTCCGGGCGATGCGCTCCCCCTCCGGCCCGGAGGAGCATCGTCCCATGACCGAACACATGCGCACCGAGACCGCCCGGCCCCGCCGGGTCACCACGTTCGTCTTCGTGACGGGCGCGAACGGGACCGCCTCGCAGGACGCCGAACTGACCCTGCGCGGCCACCGGACGGTCGGCGTGAGCCTTCCCGGCCACGGCGCCGCCGAGCAGTTCCACCGCGCCTACCAGTCGCCCCAGGACCTGGCGGAGCTGGCCACCCTGCCCTCCCCCGTGTCGGGCGTGACGCTGGACGACCACGTCGAGGCCACCGTGACCGTCGTGCGCCGCGCCGCGTCGCACGGGCCGGTGATCCTCGTGGGCGGAAGCCTCGGCGGCGCGACCATCACCAGGGCCGCCGACGCGGTCCCCGACCTGATCGACCGGCTCGTGTACGACGCCGCGTTCTGCTGCACGATCCTGCGTTCGCCGTCGGAGTACCTGGAGACGCCCGAGGCGAAGGGGAGCCTGGCCTCCAGCGTGCTGGGCGGGCTCGTCGGCGACCCGCGGGTGATCGGCGCGATCCGGGTCAACTGGCGCTCGGCCGACCGGGCGTTCCTGGACGCGGTCAAGGAGGCGTACATGGCGGACGCGAGCGACGGCGAGTTCCTCGCGATGGTGAACGGGCTGCTGCCCGACGAGAGCCTGCTGGTGTCGAGCGGTGACGCGCGCGGAAGCGAGGAGGCGTGGGGACGGGTGCCGCGCACCTACATCAGGCACGCGCGCGACCGGACGATCCCGCCGGCGCTGCAGGACAGGATGATCAGGGAGGCCGACGCGGCGACCCCGGGCAATCCGTTCGACGTGCACACGGTGGAGGCTACCCACGCGCCGACGGCGGCGGCTTACCGGCAGATCACCGACATCCTGGATCGGCTGGTGAAATGAAAAACGGACGCCTCGGTTTCCGAGACATCCGCTGCTCACTGCTGGGGTACCAGGACTCGAACCTAGACTAACTGAACCAGAATCAGTCGTGCTGCCAATTACACCATACCCCACCGCTCCGAACCCCGTGGGGCGCGTTCGGCGACGTCCGAAAGAATAGCCCAGCTTGAGGCGAAGACCAAAACGATTGCCCCGAGCCGCCCGGCGGGCTCCTCACCGTGCCAAGCTGAGAGGGACAAAACACCATGTGGAGGAGCCCGAGCGTTGGCCGAGAACCCCTTGTTCGCCCCTAGTTCCCTGCCGTACCAGCTGCCGCCTTTCGCGGACATCCGCGAGGAGCACTACCTGCCCGCGTTCGAGCGGGGCATGGCTGAGCAGCTGGCCGAGGTCGACGCTATCGCCGGAAGCGCCGAGCCGCCGACGTTCGACAACACGATCGCCGCGCTCGAACGCTCCGGGCGGCTGCTCGCCCGGACGGCCACGGCGTTCTACAGCGTCGCCGCGTCCGCCTCGACCGACGGGATCATGGAGATCGAGAAGCGGATCTCCCCAGAGCTGACGAAGCACAGCGACGCCATCCGCCTCAACCGCCCCCTGTGGGCCCGCGTCAAGCAGGTCTCCACCGAGGACCCCGAGGAGGCGTGGCTGCTGGAGAAGTACCGCGAGGACTTCGTCCGGGCCGGCGCCGACCTGTCCGAGACCGAGCAGGAGCGGCTCAGGCAGCTCAACGAGGAGCTGTCGCGGCTGTCCACCGAGTTCGCCCAGAACCTCATGCGCGCCTCCACCGAGTCCGCGCTCGTGGTGGACGACCCCAAGGAGCTCGACGGGTTCGACGAGGACCGGATCTCGTCGCTGCGCCGCGACGACAAGTACGTCCTGCCGCTGCTGAACTTCACCAACCAGCCGGGCCTGGTCCAGCTCACCGACCGGGACGTGGGCCGCCGGCTCTACACGCTGAGCGTCGAGCGGGCGCCGCAGAACTTCGGCCTGGCGATCCGCATGGCGACGCTGCGCGCCGAGCGGGCCCGGCTGCTGGGCTTCCCGAACCACGCCGCGTACTCGGTGGCCGACCAGACCGCCAAGACCGTCGAGGCGGTCGAGGAGATGCTCGGGCAGCTCGTCGGCCCGGCCGTGCGCAACGCCCGCAAGGAGGCCGAGACGCTGGCCGGGCAGGCCGGGTTCCCGATCGAGCCGTGGGACTGGTCCTTCTACTCGGAGAAGGTGCGCCAGGCCCGCTACGACTTCGACGCGAGCGCGATGCGGCCGTACTTCGAGCTCGACCGCGTCTACCGCGACGGCGTCTTCCACGCGGCGACCCTGCTGTACGGCATCACGTTCACCGAGCGCCCCGACCTGCGCGGCTACCACGAGGACGTGCGGATCTTCGAGGTGTTCAACGAGGACGGCAGCGTCCTCGGCCTGTTCGCGCTCGACCCGTACGCCCGCGAGGGCAAGCGCGGCGGCGCCTGGATGAACAACCTGGTCGACCAGTCGCTGCTGTTCGGCGAGAAGCCGGTCGTGGTCAACAACCTCAACGTCACCAAGCCCGCCGCGGGCCCGACGCTGCTGACCTACGACGAGGTCAACACGGCCTTCCACGAGTTCGGGCACGCCCTGCACGGGCTGTTCTCGGAGGTGCGCTTCCCGCGCGTCTCCGGCACGAGCGTGCCGCGCGACTTCGTCGAGTACCCGTCGCAGGTCAACGAGATGTGGATCACCTGGCCGGAGGTGCTGGCCAACTACGCGCGGCACCACGAGACGGGCGAGCCGATGCCGGCCGAGCTGGTCGAGAAGATGAAGGCGGCCGAGCAGTTCAACCAGGGCTTCATGACCGTGGAGTACCTCGCGGCCACGCTGCTCGACTGGGCCTGGCACAAGCTGGAGCCGGGTCAGGAGGTGGCGGACGCCGAGGCGTTCGAGCAGGCGGCCCTGGAGGCGGCCGGGATCGCCTTCCCGCCGGTCCGGCCGCGTTACCGGACCAACTACTTCGCGCACATCTTCGCGGGCGGCTACAGCGCCGGCTACTACTCCTACATCTGGAGCGAGGTGCTCGACGCGGAGAGCGTCGAGTGGTTCAAGGAGAACGGCGGGCTCAAGCGCGAGAACGGCGACCACTTCCGGCGCACGCTGCTGTCGAGGGGCGGCGCCACCGACCCGCTGACGGCCTTCCGCGAGTTCCGTGGCCGTGAGGCGTCCATCGAGCCGCTGCTGAAGCGCCGCGGCCTCACCTGACCGTCACCGGGCCTCCGTGCCCGGGCCGCCCTTGCCTCCGTCGTGGCGGGCGGCCGGCGCGGACGTTCCCGAGCCGTTGACCGCCCGTCCAGGCGCCGCCAGGGAGCGGGGACGACGTGTGGAGGCGTACGACCCTCCCGGCGTGAGGCACGATGATCCCGTGATACGTACCTCTTCCCTGGCCGCCGGCGCGGCGGCGGTGTTCGTGGTGATCGCCTTCGTCGTGTCCACGCCGGGGCTCGTGGCGTTCTTCTGCGTCCTGGCGCTGCTCTGCCTGGGCGCGTGGTTCTTCCTGCAGCGCCGGGGGTCGTAGGCGGGACCCGGGCACCTGCCGACGGCTGTGGAGGTGACCGGTCAGCGCGCGCCGGCGGGGAGTCCCGCGAGCTGCTCGCGCAGCCACTCCTTCTCCGCGCGGCTCATGGCCCGCGCGATCAGCAGCATCCCCTTCCGGTACGGGTCCGCCTCGTCCTCCGCGCGCGTCGGCCGCCCGCCCTCGTAGAAGAAGCTCGCCGGTGCCTCCAGGAAGTCGAGGCGCCGCCGGAGCACCGCGGCGCGGTCGGCCGGGTCCGGCAGGGCCGACAGGAACGTCAGCAGGACGAAGAAGCGCGCCTGGTCGCTGATCTGGAGGTCGGCGGGGCGGCGGAGGCGGTCGAGGAGTTCCTCGCGGCCGGCCGGGGTGAGGGTGAGCACGTGCCGCCGCGCCGCCGCCGCACCCGCCTCCTCGTGCCGCTCAACCAAGGCCGCCGATTCGAGCCGTGAGATGGCCGGGTAGAGGGCGCCGTCGCTGACCGGGCGCAGATGGCCGGAGAGCGCCGCGATGCGCGCCTTGAGCTCGTAGCCGTGCATCGGCCGCTCGTTGAGGAAGCCCAGGATCGTCAGGGCCAGGTCGCCTCCGCTTGCCATGGACCGCATCGTACCGCTATACCTCTAACCGATATATAGCGAATCGAGGTAGCGATGTTCCGGCTGGCGATCCCCGTGTACGTGGAGCTGCTGACGGCGGTCGTGGCGGTGGGGCTGATCGACCTGCTCTGGGTGTCCGGGCTGGGCGAGTCCGCGGTCGCCGCGGTGACCCTGGGCACCACCGTCGAGTACCTGGCCTACGGCCTCTTCCTGGCCGTCCCGACGGGCGTCACGGTGCTGGTCGGCCGCCGTGACGGACAGGCGCCCGTGGCGCCGGTCATCCGCGCCGGCTGGGCGCTGTGGGCGGTCCTGTCGGTCGCGATCGCCGTGCCGGGCGTGCTGCTGCGCGAGCCGCTGGCCGCGCTGTTCACGGACGAGTGGCGGCTCACGGCCGGCTTCTTCCTGATCTCGCTCGGCGGCCTGCCCGTGTTCTTCGCCCAGACTGTCGTGGACGGGATCCTCAAGGGCCGGGGGGACACCCGGCGGCCGATGCGGCACGCGATCCTCTGCAACGTGCTGGTGGTCGCGCTCGACCCGCTGTTCATCTACGGGCTCGACCTGGGGGTGCAGGGGGCGGCGCTGGCGACCGTGGCGGCCCGGCTGCTGACCCTGGGCGTCTCGCTGGCGACCTCGCGCAACCTCACCCGGCCGCCGTCCACGGGCGGGAACACGGGCGGGAACACGGGCGGGACGGGAGCGGTCGCGTGGGACGTGGTGAGGACCGGGCTGCCCATGTCCGGCGACTTCCTCGCCCGCTCGGCCGTGGGCATGGCGCTGGTGGACCTGGTGGCCGGGTTCGGCACGCGGGAGCTGGCCGGCTACGGCATCGGGCAGAAGATCATGCTCGCCGGAGTCATGGTGTTCTACGCGCTGCGGCAGGCCGCGATGATCCGCACCGCGCGCTCCGAGCCGGCCGGCTCGCCGCTCCTGCTCGGCCTGGGCGCCGGCGCGGTCGTGGCGCTCGCGGTGAACATCGCGGCGGCGCCCGTCGCCGCGCTCTTCACGGCGGACCCGGAGCCCGCGGTGAGCTTCCTGCGCTGGATGACGCTCTACCTGGTGCCCTTCGGGGGGCTCATCGCCGTCGGCGGGGTGCTCCAGGCGAGCGGCCGTGGCGGCCGGCTGCTGGCCGCCACCCTGGCCGGGTTCGCCGTGCAGGTGCCGCTGGCGTACGTGCTGAGCGCGTACGCCGGCGTCACCGGGGTGTGGCTGGCGATGGCCGCCGGCGCGGCGGTCAGTCTCGCAGGCGCGCTAGCGCCGCGCGCAGCCGGTCCTGGGTCCGCTCGCGGCCGAGCACCTCGATCGACTCGAACAGCGGCAGACCGACCGTCCGGCCCGTGACCGCGACGCGGACGGGGGCCTGCGCCTTGCCCAGCTTGAGGCCGTGGGCGGCGCCCACCTCCTCCAGCGCCTCCTTCAGCGACTCGGGGTCCCAGCTCACGCTGTCGACGCGCTCCAGGTAGCCGGTGAGGATCTCGACCGGGGCGTTCTTCATCGCCTTGTCCCAGGATGCCTGGTCGAACACCGGCTCGTCGAGGAAGAGGAAGTCGACGTTCTGCCGGATCTCCGACAGCACCGTGATGCGCGTCTGGGCGAGCGCCGCGACCTTGCTGAAGGTCTCGCGGTCCCAGTCGGAGTCGAGGTACGGCGAGCAGCGCTCCTCGAACACGTGGATCGGCAGCGCCCGGATGTACTCGCCGTTGAAGGCGCGCAGCTTCTTCTCGTCGAAGAACGCGCTGGAGCTGTTGACGTCCTCCAGCCGGAACAGCGGCACCATCTCCGACCACGGCATGATCTCGCGGTCGTCGCCGGGGCCCCAGCCGAGCAGCATGAGGTAGTTGACCATGGCCTCGGCCAGGTAACCCTCCTCGCGGTAGTCCTCCAGCGCCACCTTGTCGCGCCGCTTGGACAGCTTCTTGCGCTGCTCGTTGACGATGACCGGCAGGTGCGCCCACACCGGCGCCGTCGCGCCGAGCGCGGGCCACAGGAGCTCCTGCTTGGCCGCGTTGCCCAGGTGCTCCTCGCCGCGCACCACGTGGGTGATGGCCTGGGTGATGTCGTCGACCGCGTTGGCCAGCACATAGAGGGGCGAGCCGTCGGTGCGGGCGATGACGAAGTCCTCCTGGGCGTCGTTGGGGAACTCCACCCGGCCGCGGATCACGTCGTCGACCACGGTGACGCCCTCGTCGGGGGTGCGGAAGCGGACCGCGCCCTCGGTCAGGCCGCGCTCACGGCAGTGGCCGTCGTAGCCGCGGTGCTCGGAGCCGGTGCGGGCGACGAGCTGCTCGCGGGTGCAGTCGCAGTAGTACGCCTTGCCGTCGGCCAGCAGCTTGGCCACGGCCTCGCGGTGCTGCGGCTCGTACGCCGACTGGAAGTAGGGCCCCTCGAACGCCGGGTTGGTGCCGTTGATGCCGATCCAGTCGAGCGCCGAGATGATGCCCTCGGTCCACTCGGGCCGGTTGCGCGTGGCGTCGGTGTCCTCGACGCGCAGCACGAACCGGCCGCCGGCCTGCTCGGCCAGCGCCCAGTTGAACAGCGCCGTGCGGGCGCCGCCCACGTGGAACATGCCGGTGGGGGACGGCGCGAACCGCACCCGTAGATCAGTCACGAGCGACCACCTTGTTCGTCAGAGTGCCGATGCCTTCGATGCCGACGCTGACCTCGTCGCCGACCTCGACCGGGCCGACGCCGGCCGGCGTGCCGGTGAGGATCACGTCGCCCGGGATCAGGGTCATGACCGCGCTGACGTAGGCGACGAGCGCGGGGATGTCGTGGACGAGCTGGCTGGTGCGGCCGCTCTGGCGCACCTCGCCGTTGACCGTCGTGGTGAGCGCGAGGTCGCTCGGGTCGAGGTCGGTGCGGATCCACGGGCCGAGCGGGCAGAACGTGTCGAAGCTCTTGGCACGGGTGAACTGCACGTCGCGCTTCTGCAGGTCGCGGGCCGTCACGTCGTTGGCGCAGGTGTAGCCGAAGATGACGTCCTTGACCCGCTCGACCGGCACCTCGCGGCACAGCCGCCCGATGACCACGGCCAGCTCGCCCTCGTAGTCGACCCGGTGGGACAGCGAGGTGGGGTAGGCGATGGCCTCGCCGTGGCCGATGACGGAGGTGGACGGCTTCATGAAGATCAGCGGCTCGTCGGGCACCTCGTTGCCCAGCTCGCGGGCGTGCTCCGCGTAGTTGCGGCCGATGGCGACCACCTTGCTCGGCAGCATGGGGGCCAGCAGCTTCACCTGGGACAGCGGGTGCCGCTCGCCGGTGAACTGGACCTCGCCGAACGGGTGTCCGGTGATGGTGGAGACGAACTCCTCGCCCGGTCCGCCCTCGACCACGCCGAACGTGACGCCTTCGCCTGTGGAGAACCTCGCTATACGCACCCGACAAGGCTATCGCCGCCGCCGAGCCGGTCCGCCCCTGGAGGTGGGGCGGGTTAGCCTGGCAGACGGCACCGGTCGCGACGGGGCGCTCGGTGCGGTGAGACTGCCGCGAGAGGGGTCGCGTTGTCCGTCGTGAAGATCAATGTGCTGACGGTTCCCGCAGAGATGCGGGAGGAGCTGGAGCGCCGGTTCTCCAACCGGGCCGGGATGGTGGAGTCGTCCGACGGGTTCGAGTGGTTCGAGCTGCTGCGGCCGGTGGAGGGCACCGACCGCTACCTCGTCTACACGCGCTGGCGCAGCGAGGACGACTTCCAGAACTGGCAGAAGGGGATGGCCTTCCAGCGCGGCCACGCCCAGGCCGCCGCCGACGCCGGCCGCGCCGAGGGCCAGGGGCAGGGGCAGGGGCACGGCCATGGGCAGGGGCCGGCCGCCACGGGCTCGGAGGTGTGGTCCTTCGAGGTGGTGCAGAGCGCCGGCCCCAAGTCGTAGCCGGGGCCGGAGCCGTCAGGCGTCGAGGGGGTTGCGGGCGACGCGCTCGGCGATCCCCGACCGGACGAACCCGCCCGCCAGGCTGGACGGCTTGCGCTCGCCCTGCTCGGTGACGCAGGCGGCGAACTCCTTGGCGATGTCCAGGCGCGGGTGGCGGGCCAGGACCTCCTCCCGCAGGCCGGGCGGGATCTCCTCGGTGCGCCGGCCCGAGATGTCCATGCCCGTGGACAGCTCCAGCAGGTGTCCCTCGGGGTCGTCCTCCACGGGGACCTCGTCCCACATGTGCCGGACGATCACCTCCAGGGCGCGCTGCCTGCGCTCGGGGGACCAGCCGGCGCCGGCGCAGAACGCCCAGGCCACGTGCCCGCCCGCCTCCTCGAACGGCACGGTGTGGCTGTCGAACTCGGCGGTCAGCCCGAGGTCGTGGAGCATGGCCGACACGTAGAGCAGCTCCGCGTCGAAGGCGATGCCGTGCGTCCTGGCGTAGGCGGCGGCCCACAGGTAGGCCCGGACGGAGTGGTTCAGCAGCGAGGGCGTGTGGTATCTGGCCGCCACCTCCAGCGCGCCGCGGCAGGCGGCGGTGTCGGGGATCACCAGGTCGTTCAGCTTCATGGGGTCATCATGGCTCACCGGGTCCGGCCGGCGGGCTGGGCGGTGCCCTCGCGGGACGGCGCGGCGTCCGCCTCCTCCCCTCGTGGGGTACGGCGGGCGACCGCCAGGCCCGCCGCGAGGCAGGCGAGCGGCACGGCGGGCAGCACGTACCGGTGGTCGAAGGCGGCGATGAGCACCGGCAGCAGGAGCAGCGTCACCGAGGCCGCCCACGGCAGCAGCACGTCGCCGCCCAGCGAGCGCCACCTGACCACGACCCCGGCCAGGCCCACCAGCAGGAGCGCCCCGAGCAGCGGCCCCCGCAGGAAGCCCCAGCTCTGGTAGCCGCGGATCCAGCCCGCGTACGGCTCGACGACCGCGGTCTGGCCCGAGGCGCCCTGGTAGTCGGTGGTGATCTCGGCGGCGGTGCGGTCCTTGGAGGCGGGCACGTCCTTGAACGGCGGGATCCGCTCGGGGAAGGAGTATGCGCTCTGCGCTCCGTCCACCGGGTACACCCAGCGCTCCCAGGTGAAGATGTGGGCCGCGTCGGCGAGCCCGGCGGCGAGGAAGTCGAGCGGCTGGGCGAGGATCGCCTGCCGGGCGAAGCGCCCGGCGGCCTCGTCGCGCGCGGCGTTGCCGCCCTTGATCGTGGTGATCGGCGAGTCGGCGTCCCAGATGTACTCGGGTGGCTGCCGGCGCTGCCCGAGCGGCTCCTTCGGGCACAGCCGCGGCAGGTCCGGCTGGATGCGCGCGCAGTCGGCGAAGGTCAGCGTGCGCGCCCACAGGAACGTGTTGCCGCGGCTCAGCTGGTACGTGCCGTGGACGGAGGCGAACCACGAGGCGTAACCGGCGAGCGGGATCGCCGCGGCCACGGCGAGCGCGGCGACGGAGCGCCAGCCGGCGCGGCGCAGCAGCAGCGCGACCGCGACGACGGCGATCAGCGGGAGCCCGATCGTCCGGGTGACCGTGGCGGCGGCCAGCAGGACCCCGGCCGCGGCGGCGGCGCCCGCCGAGGGCCGGGGCCGCCGCAGGAGCAGCGTCACCGCGGCCATGACGAGGAACACGAACAGCAGATCAGCCATGATCATGTGTTCGAGCTGGATCTGGTAGGCGTCGACGAGGACCGGCACGGCGAACAGGGCCGCGGCCCAGCCGGGCAGGCGGCGCCGCAGCAGCGCGTACACCATGACGCCGATGCCGAGCCCGAGCAGGTGCTGGACGACCACGACCGCCTCGATGCTCGACAGCGGCCGCAGCGCCCACAGGAAGAACGAGTAGCCGGACGTGCGCGACTCCAGCGGGCGCGGGTCGAGCGCGGCGTTGAGGTAGGCGAAGGAGTCGGCCCAGAACCAGATGGCGGGCCGGTAGCCGAGGAGGGCAAGGCCGCGCAGCACGATTCCGGCGAGCAGGGCAAGGAGGATCGCCCCGTGCGCGCGTATCAACGACATCAGCGGCCTCCTCAGCCTCCAGGCGAGCAAACAGGATACAAAGGGCGAATACCTATCGGGCCGCTAACGATCTGACACCCGGCCAGTCGCCCGACTTGACCGGTTGATCGCAATTCGGACAGCATGTTCCGCCCCCACTTCACGGCCCGGAAGGAAACCGGCGTGCGCCGCCTCGCTCTCCCCCTCGCCTCCCTGCTTCTCCTGTGCGGGCTGGCGGGCTCAGCGCATGCCGACACCCCCACGGGGGCGGAGAAGGTCAAGCGCACCGCGCAGTGCCAGGGCGACTGGCTGCCCGCCACGCCGACGGCCGACGAGGTCATGCGCGGCGAGATCTCCCTGGTCGGCCTGCCGCCGTACAAGCTCGGCAGCAAGATCAACTGGGCCGCCAGCCCGTACAGGAACCGTTCGTGGGAGTTCGTCTTCCAGTCGCTGCGCTGGATGGGCACCCTCGTCGTGGCCTACGAGAACAGCGGCGAGCAGCGCTACCTCGACCGGGCCAAGGAGATCACCAAGGACTGGGTGGCGAGCAACCGGCGCGGCGCCCGCGGCACCCCGTCGTACGCCTGGAAGGACCACCCCGTCTCCCTGCGCTCGCAGGCGCTCGTCTGCCTGAGCATGCACGTCAAGGACGCCTGGCTGAAGGACAGCCTGGCCGACCACGCCCGGCTGCTGGCCGACCCGAGGCTCTACAAGAAGGGCCACAACCACGGGATGGACCAGGACATCGCGCTCATGGGGATCGGCTGCCGCTACGGCCGCTCCGACTGGGCGGGGCTGGCCTCCAAGCGCCTGACCGGCACCGTCAAGCTCGACGTGGACTCCCAGGGCGCGCTCATGGAGCAGGCCCCGCGCTACGCCGTCTACGTGTACGGCCGGCTCCAGGTGGCCATCGCCAACATGAAGGACTGCGGGCGCAAGGTGCCCGGCGAGATCTCCAGGCGGGCCGACGCCCTGAAGGACTTCATCGCCCACTCCACCATGCCCAACGGCTACATGGTGCCCCTCGGCGACGGCAGCGCCGAGACCGAACCGGAGGTGGACACCGGCACGCCCAAGCAGAAGGTCAAGGTCTACCGGGCCGGTTACGTCTACGGCCGGACCGCCTGGAACAAGCCGGAGTCCGCGTACTACTCGATCAGGTTCGGACCCGGCCTGAAGTTCCACGGCCACGAGGACCACCTGGGCGTGACGTACTACGCGCACGGCCGCGACATCCTCATGGACGCCGGCTTCCACTCCTACGAGAAGAGCGCCTACCGCTACTGGACGCTCTCCCCCGAGGCGCACAACGTCCCCACGGTCGTCGGGGCGCGGTTCCGGCCCCGCACGGCCAGCAAGCTGACCAAGTCGGTGATCGGCGACGACCGGCAGGCGTTCCGCCTGACCGACAAGGCGTACGGGACGGCCCGCACCCGGTCGGTGCTCGTCAACCACGGCGACGACCTGATGGCGGTGCTCGACACGGCGGCCGGCGGCAAGAAGGTGCGCAACCTGTGGCGGTTCGCCCCGTCGCTCAAGGTCGTCTCGAACGAGGGTGGCCGGGTCGTGCTCGGCGACGGCAAGTTCCGGGTCACGCTGCTCCAGTTCGGCTCCTCCTGCCGCCCGGTCGGCGGCCAGAAGGTGGAGCGCGGCGGGAAGCTCGGCTGGGTGTCGCCCACCTACCTGTCCAAGCAGCCGGCCGCCGTCGTCGTCTCCCCCGCCGCCGCGTCGCTGCTGACGGTGATCCTGCCGGGCACGGACAACCCGAAGGTGTCGTGCTCGGGCGGCAAGGTCAAGGTCGAGGGCACGTCCTTCTCCACGCGCCTGCTCTGAGCGGGTGTCCCTGATCGTGTCCGACGAACCGCCGGCCGGGCAGCGGCGATAGGGCGCCGCGAGCGCGATTGCGTGGCTTCGCCGACCGCCGAATCGAATGGCGCCGAGCAGGGCGATCCGGGACTCAGCCGATTACTCATGCCCAGGCGGCCGAGTCACCAAGTCACCGTGGACTTTCTCCCCAGCTCACTCCATGCTTCCGACCACCCCCGGACAGCTCGGCGCGATCGGGCCTACGACCGGGGGCCTGGGGGTCGGAAGACCCCCAGCTGGGGGTGTGGGGGCTTGCCCCCACAGAGCGCTGCCTGAAGCCCCATGGCGCGAAGCGCCCCCCTGCGGAGGACCATGCCCCTTGTCCCCCGAAGCCCCGAGGGCTCCTGCGGTTCTTCCCGTCTCAGCCGGTCTCGCGGCCCGCGCGGAGCAGGCCGTAGGTGACCGCCTGCTCCAGCGCCTGCCAGGAGGCGTCGATGATGTTCTCGGCGACGCCGACCGTGGCCCACTCGGCCTTGTCGTCGCTGGAGGTGATGAGCACGCGGATGACCGCGCCCGTGCCGTGCGCCCCCTCCAGGATGCGCACCTTGTAGTCGATGAGCTCCAGCTTGGCCAGCTCGGGGTAGAGCTTCTCCAGCCCGAGACGCACCGCCTTGTCGAGGGCGTTGACGGGGCCGTTGCCCTCGCCCGTGGCGACGATGCGCTCGCCCTTGGCGTGCAGCTTGACGGTGGCCTCGCTGACCAGCTCGCCGCCCTTGGTGCGCTCGACGATCACCCGCCACGACTCCACCTCGAAGTGGCGGCGCCGCTCGCCGTGGACGGTGTCGCGCAGCAGCAGCTCGAAGGAGGCGTCGGCCGCCTCGAACGTGAAGCCCTGGGACTCCAGGTCCTTGACCCGCTCGACCAGGGTCTTCGTGTGCTCGGGGGTCAGCTCGTAGCCCAGCTCGCGGCCCTTCAGCTCGACCGAGGCGCGGCCCGCCATGTCGGAGACCAGCATGCGCATGTCGTTGCCCACCTGGGCGGGGTCGATGTGCTGGTAGAGGTTGGGGTCGACCTTGATGGCGCTGGCGTGCAGGCCGGCCTTGTGGGCGAACGCGGACGCGCCGACGTACGGGGCGTGGGAGTTGGGCGTGACATTGGTGACCTCGGTGATCGCGTGGGCGATACGGGTCATGTCGGCCAGCGCCTGCGGCGGCACGAGGTCGAAGCCGCGCTTGAGCTGGAGGTTGGCGACCACGGTGAACAGGTTGGCGTTGCCGGAGCGCTCGCCGTAGCCGTTGGCGCAGCCCTGCACGTGGGTGGCGCCCGCCTTGACCGCGGCCAGGGTGTTGGCGACCGCGCAGCCGGTGTCGTCGTGGCAGTGGATGCCGACGCGGGCCCCGGTCTGGGCTGCCGCGTGAACCACGTCGGCCAGTTCGTCGGGGAGCATGCCGCCGTTCGTGTCGCACAGGGCGACGACGTCGGCGCCCGCCTCGGCGGCGGTCCTGAGGACCTCCAGCGCGTAGGCTGGGTTGGACTTGTAGCCGTCGAAGAAGTGTTCGGCGTCCAGGAAGACTCGCTGGCCCTCCGCGCGAAGGTGGGAGACCGTGTCGCGGATCATCGCGAGGTTCTCCTCGAGGGTCGTGCGGAGGGCCAGCTCCACGTGCCGGTCGTGGCTCTTGGCGACAAGAGTCACGACCGGCGCGCCGGATTCGCGCAGAGCGGCCACCAAGGGGTCGTCGGCTGCCTTCACACCGGCCCGGCGGGTCGCGCCGAACGCGGCGAGCCGCGCGTGCTTCAGGTCGAGCTCGGTCCGAGCCCGCCGGAAGAACTCTGTGTCCTTGGGGTTGGCGCCGGGCCAGCCCCCTTCGATGAAACCGACACCCAGCCCGTCCAGATGGCGCGCCACAGCGAGCTTGTCGGCGACGGTGAGGTTGAGCCCCTCCTGCTGTGCGCCGTCACGCAGCGTCGTGTCATAGACGTGGAACCGGTCGTCGGCCATGGTGTCCTCTCCCTGGAAAACAAAAAGACCCCTCACGGACGTGAGAGGTCTGCGCGCTGGCTATGTCCCTGTTTCAGCCAGCGCGCCTGCCGATAATGAGCAGACCGTAGAACATGGTGCTCAGCAGTCTGCCATACCGACTCACTATTCGGCACATCAGTCTCAGGTTCTGGACACCGGGTGTCACACCGTGACGCCGGAGCCCCCGGTGATGGCCGTTTCCAGGGCCTTCGGGTCGAACGCCTCGTCGCCGAGCAGCTGCCCGTCGAGCACGACCGTGGGGGTGCCTTCGAGGCGGATCCTGGCGCTCTGCTTCAGGTGGTCCTCGGCGTAGGTCTGGGAGGTGACGCACTGGTCGACCGACGCGCCCGCCTGGCGGGCCGCCCTGGCCAGCTCCTCCAGCGTGAAGCCGGAGGCCGTGCCGTGGGGGGCGGGCTGCATGCCGTACAGCTCGTCGCGGAAGGCCAGCCAGTTGTCCTCGGGGACGCAGCGGGCCGCGGCGGCGGCGCGGACGGAGTTGGAGCGCATCGGCTCGTCCTGGAAGATCGTGACCGGGTGGAAGACGACCTTGACCTTGCCCTCCGCGGCCAGGCGGCGGATCGTGGCGTCCACCCGCGTGTGCAGCTCCTTGCAGACCGGGCAGTCGAAGTCCTCGTACAGGTCCAGCACCGGCGCGCCGGCACCGGTGTCGGCGAGCACCATGCTGCCGTCGGGCTGCCGCAGCAGCCGCACGCCTCGCGACGGCCCGTCGCCGCCCACGGTCTGCAACACCACGAGCGCGGCCAGCACCGCCAAGGCGGCCAGCACGGCCGCCACCCTCTTCGTCATTCGCCCCGTCCCTCGATCCGGTCGCCGCGACCTTATCGGAACCACCTGAGAAAGCCCTGAATCGGGCACCACGGGGCACTCCATGGCGGTGCGGCCCCCCGGAGGGCGGGCCGCGTTCGCGCCGGCGCGGCTAGAGGACCTTGTGGATCCAGCCGCGCGGGTCGGGGCGGGAGCCGTACTGGATGCCGAGCAGTTCCTCGCGCACCCGCATGGTGACCGGGCCCGGCGTGCCGTCGGCGACCGTCCAGGACCGGTCGGCGCCCTTGACCGAGCCGACCGGGGTGACCACGGCGGCCGTGCCGCAGGCGAAGACCTCGGTGATCTCGCCCGACTCGCAGCCGTCCGCCCACTCCTCGACGCTCACCAGGCGCTCCTCGGTCTCCAGGCCGAGGTCTCCGGCCAGCGCGAGGATCGAGTCGCGGGTGATGCCCGGCAGAAGTGTGCCGGTCAGGGCGGGGGTGACGAGCTTGCCGCCGATGACGAAGAACAGGTTCATCCCGCCCATCTCCTCGACGTACGCGTGCTGGGCCGCGTCGAGCCACACCACCTGGTCGCAGCCGTTCTCGACGGCCTGGCGCTGGGCGACGAAGGCGGCGGCGTAGTTGCCGCCGCACTTGGCGAAGCCCGTGCCGCCGGGCGCGGCGCGGGTGTACTCGGTGGACAGCCACACCGAGACGGGCTTGACGCCACCGGTGAAGTACGAGGCCGCCGGCGAGGCGATCACCATGTACGTGTAGGTGCGCGACGGGTAGTTCACGCCCAGCCCCACCTGCGTGGCGATCATGAACGGCCGCAGGTAGAGGCTGTGCCCCTCGGTGGTGGGCACCCAGTCGCGGTCGGCCTGGACGAGGTGCTCCAGCGACTCGACGAACACCTCCTCGGGCAGCTCCGGCATCGCCATGCGCGCCGCCGACTGGTTGAAGCGGGCGGCGTTGGCGTACGGGCGGAACGTGACGACCGAGCCGTTGATCTGCCGGTACGCCTTCAGCCCCTCGAACAGCTCCTGCGCGTAGTGGAAGACCGCCGTGGCGGGGTCGAGGGTGAGCGGCTCGTACGGCTTGAGCCGCGCGTCGTGCCAGCCCTGACCCTCGGTGTAGTCGATGGAGACCAGGTGGTCGGTGAAGGTCTGGCCGAAGCCGGGATTCGCCAGTACCTGCTCGCGCTCCGCCGCGGTGCGCGCATGGTCGGACAGCTGCACGTCGAAGCTGAGCTTCGGAGCGATGGTCATGACGATGGTCCTTCTCTCTACGACTGGGCGATGCCGGCGGCACTGCGCGACGGCAGTCCGTACTTCCTATTGTCTCGCTATTTGGGATGGCAAGGGGGCAGCAGGGTGGTTATGCCGCTGAACATGCGAAAAGCGCCTGGCGGGTCCCGTTCGGACCGCCAGGCGCTGGTGGAGCTAGGGCGGCCCTAGCTCGATACTCGCGCGGTGATGTCGTCACCGATCTCGTGGGTCGTCCGGCTCGCCCAGCCGCTCAGGCGCTCGACGATGTCCTCGGCGACGGCCTGCTCGATCTTGGCGGCCTCGGCGTGCCGGCCGAGGTGGTCGAGGAGCATGGCGGTGGACAGGATCGTGGCGGTCGGGTCGGCCTTGCCCTGGCCCGCGATGTCGGGCGCGCTGCCGTGGACGGGCTCGAACATGCTGGGCGCGGTGCGGTCGGGGTTGATGTTGCCGCTCGCGGCCAGGCCGATGCCGCCCGCGATGGCCGCGCCGAGGTCGGTGATGATGTCACCGAAGAGGTTGTCGGTGACGATCACGTCGAAGCGCTCGGGCTGGCTGACGAAGTACATCGACGCCGCGTCGATGTGCGCGTAGTCGGTGGTGACCTCGGGGAACTCCTCGGCCACCCGGTTGACCGTGCGCTGCCAGAGGTCTCCGGCGTAGGTCAGCACGTTGGTCTTGTGGATGAGGGTGAGCTTCTTGCGCGGCCTTGACTGGGCCTTGGCGAAGGCGTAACGCACCACGCGCTCGACGCCGTGGGCGGTGTTGAGCGACTCCTGCGTGGCGATCTCGTGCGGGGTGCCGCCGCGCATGACGCCGCCTGTGCCCGCGTAGAGGCCCTCGGTGCCCTCGCGGATCACGATCATGTCGATGTCCTCGGGGCGGGTGTCGGCCAGCGGCGTCGCGACGCCCGGGTAGAGCTTGACCGGGCGCAGGTTGACGTAGTGGTCGAAGGTGAAGCGCAGGCGCAGCAGCAGGTCGCGCTCCAGGATGCCCGGCGGGACGCTGGGGTCGCCGACCGCGCCGAGCAGGATCGCGTCGTAGCCGCGCAGCTCCTCCAGGACGGAGTCGGGCAGGGTCTCGCCGGTGCGGTGGTAGCGGGCGGCGCCGAGATCGTAGTGGGTGGCCTCGATCTTCGTGCCGACGGCTTCGAGCACCTTGAGCGCCTCTGCCACGACCTCGGTGCCGATGCCGTCACCGGGGATCACTGCCAGGCGAATGTCGCGCGAATCCATGGCCGGTACCTTACCGGGTCGTCTCGGCTGACGAACACACCATCTCACCCAACGGACATCCGTTTTGAGGGGGATTGCGTCTTTTTGACCGTTTCGTTAGAGTCCTCGAGCCGAATCCGCGCAGCAGCTGCGTGGAGCCGGGGACCCATTCCCCTTTTGGGGCGAATCGGCATGTCACCTGCCGTAGGGCCACTTCCAGGCCCGAGCCCGTCAGCTAACCCGGTAGGCCGTATGGAAGGACCTTCGTGTCTCGCTTCGCCATGCTCGCCGCCGTCGCCACCGCCGGGATCGCCGTCGCCGCCCCGGCCGGAGTCTCCCTCGCCTCCTCCACGCGACACAGCGCCCCCCAGCCCCCCGTCACTGGAACGTTCCAGAACTCCTCCTCCTCGATTCCGGGAAGCTCGCAGGAGGAGACCGCCACCGCCCGCCTCACCTCGCCGATCGTCACACTGACCGGGGCGGACGTCGCAGCCGCCCGCGAGAAGAAGACCCCGCTCCCCGCCTGGAAAAAGGCACTCAGGTACGCCCTCGACAAGCGCGGCACCCCGTACGTCTGGGGCGGCGCCTCCCGCAAGGGCTACGACTGCTCCGGCCTGATGCTGCGCGCCTACCAGCACGCCGGCATCCAGCTCCCCCGCACCGCGGCGCAGCAGTACAACGCGTTCTCCCGGAAGATCTCCTGGAAGAACCTCAAGCCCGGTGACCTCGTCTTCTTCCACGGCCTCGGCCACGTCGGGATGATCTCCAAGCGTGGCTACATGGTCCACTCCCCGCGCACGGGTGACGTGGTCAAGGTGGAGAAGCTGTCGTCCTGGCGCCGTGCCTCCTTCGTCGGCGCCGTCCGCCCCGACCGGAAGGGCGTCAAGGCCTGGGCCGCCAGGAAGGCCGCGAGCCAGGCTCCCGCCCCGGCCATGCCCACGGCCACGATCCTCTGACCGCCGCTCCGGTGGGCCGGTCGCCTCTCGGACCCGCCCGGCCCACCGGCGCCCTCTCTCCCGGCGCCGTCTGACCCACCGGCCCTCTCTTCCGGCACCGCGTGATCCCACCGCGCTCTCTCACGGCGCCGCGTGAGCTCACCGGCCCGCGCTCACGGCGCCGCGGACGTAGCGTGATCCGTATGGCTGCCGAGAAGGTGCATCTGAGCGAGGAGAAGGCGACCCTCCTCGCCACCCTGTACGGCAGGGCGCTGGACGCCCGCTCGCCCCGGCCGATCCTCGGCGACACCATGGCCGCCGAGACCGTCTCCAGGATCGACCACGACTTCCGCCGGGTCGGCGTGGGCCCGCGCACGGCCGTGTCCATCGCCCTGCGGGCTCGCCTGATCGACGACTGGGCGCGCGAGTTCCTCGCCGCGACGCCCGAGGCCACCGTGCTGCACCTCGGGTGCGGCCTCGACACCCGCGTCCACCGGCTCGGGCCGCCCGCGGGCGTGCGGTGGTACGACGTCGACTATCCCGACGTCGTCGAGCTGCGCCGGCGGCTCTACCCCGAGCCGCCCGGCTGCACGACGATCGGCACGTCCGTGACCGACCTCGCCTGGCTGGAGCGGGTCCCGCGCGACCGTCCGGTGCTGGTCGTGGCCGAGGGGCTGGTCTACTACCTCGGCCGGGAGGAGGGCCGCGCGCTCGTGCGGGCCGTCGCCGAGGGCTTCCCCTCCGGCCAGCTGATCTTCGACGCCCTCAACCGTGGCGGTATCAGGCTCCAGGTGATCAACCGGCCGGTGCGGAAGGCCGGCGCGACGATGCACTGGGGCATCGAGGGGCCCGGGGACCTGCTGTCGATCAGTCCCCGGCTCCGATGCGTGACCGCGCTCAGCGCGTTCGACATGGAGGGCTTCGCCGAGCTGTCACTGTCGCACCGGCTGTCGGTGGCGCTGGCCAGGGTGTCGCGCACCCTGCGGACCATGGCCGTCTTCTACCGGCTGGCCTTCTGACGGGTCAGTTGAGGTCGGCGGCCTGCGGGGCGCCGCCGTTGTCGCGGCGGTCCAGCGCGGTCTGCAGGGCCTCGGTCGCCTCGTCGTCGCGCTCTTCGGCGCCGTTCCAGGCGTACATCTCATACATGTGGTTCATCTCATTTCGCGGGGCGTCGTACGGACGGAAGTCGGACCCCGGTCGCGAACCCGACCGGGCCTGTGGCGCGCGGTCCGGATCACGGACCGGGCGATGGGACTGACGGCCGACGCGACGCCACGCACCGCGGCGGGTCGCCGGCCTGCCCTAACAGGCCCCGCCGCGGCAGGTAATGAGTACGAGAACCTGGCGCATTGACAGCCAATGTACCTTCCAGTCACCGGGCTGTCTCCTTGGACGTCCTAATATCTCGCATCGTGAGACGAAAAACGGCCGCCGCTGGACACTTGAGGTCCGGCGGCGGCCGTCGGGATCGTGCGGGACGTCAGCCGTCGAGGTCGACCGAGCGGCCGCTGTCGGCGCCGATCTCGGCGATGATCTGCTCGACCACGTCGGCCGGGATGGCCGAGTCGACGGTCAGCGCGATGAGCGCCTTGCCGCCCTTGACGTCCCGGGCCACCTGCATCGAGGCGATGTTGATGCCGTGCTCGCCGAGGAGGCGGCCGACGACGCCGACGACGCCGGGCCGGTCGGTGTAGGTGAAGAACGACAGGTGCTCGGTCGGCTCGATCTCCATCTCGTAGCCGTTGACCTCGACGATCTTCGTGATCTGCCGCGGGCCGGACAGCGTGCCGGACACGGAGACCTGCCGGCCGTCGGCCAGCACGCCGCGCACGGTCACCACGTTGCGCCAGTCAGGGCTGTCGGCGCTGGTCACCAGCTCGACCGTGATGCCGCGGTCCTTGGCCAGCAGCGGCGCGTTGACGTACGTCACGGAGTCCTCGACCACGTCGGTGAAGACGCCCTTGAGCGCGGCCAGCTCCAGCACCCGCACGTCCTGGGCGGCGATCTCGCCGCGCACCTCGACGTCGAGCTTGGTGGCCACCTCGCCGGCCAGCGCGGTGAAGACCCGGCCGAGCTTCTCGGCGAGCGGCAGGCCCGGCTTGACCTCCTCGGCGACCGCGCCGCCCTGGACGTTGACCGCGTCGGGCACGAACTCGCCCGCCAGCGCCAGCTTCACGCTGCGCGCCACCTGGGTGCCCGCCTTCTCCTGGGCCTCGTGCGTGGAGGCGCCGAGGTGCGGCGTCACGACGACCTGGTCCAGCTCGAACAGGGGGCTGTCGGTGCACGGCTCCTTGGCGAAGACGTCGAGGCCGGCGCCCGCGACGCGCCCCTCCTTGATCGCGGAGTACAGCGCCGCCTCGTCGACGATGCCGCCGCGGGCCACGTTGACGATCCGCACCGACGGCTTGACCTCGTGCAGCTCCTTGTCGCCGATGAGGCCGAGGGTCTCCTTGGACTTGGGCAGGTGCACCGTGATGAAGTCGGCCTGCTTGATGACCTCGTCCAGGCTGACCAGCTTGACGCCCATCTGCGCGGCGCGGGCCGGCGGCAGGTACGGGTCGTAGGCGATCAGCTCGACGCCGAACGGCTGGAGCCGCTGCGCCACGAGCTGGCCGATCTTGCCGAGGCCGAGGATGCCGACGACCTTCTCGTCGAGCTCGACGCCGGTGTACTTGGACCGCTTCCACTCGCCGTTCTTCAGCGCGGCGTGGGCCTGGGCCGTGTTGCGGGCACTGGCCAGGATGAGGGCGACGGTCTGCTCGGCGGCGCTGGTGATGTTGGAGGTCGGCGCGTTGACGACCATCACGCCGGCCTTGGTGGCCGCCTCGACGTCGACGTTGTCGAGGCCCACTCCGGCGCGGGCCACCACGCGCAGCTTGGGCGCGGCGGCGATCGCCTCGGCGTCCACCTGCGTGGCGGAGCGGACGATCAGCGCGTCCACGTCCGCGAGCGCGGGCAGCAGCTGCGAGCGGTCGGCGCCGTCGGTGTGACGGACCTCGAAATCAGCGCCGAGCACGGCGAGGCCGGCCTCGGACAACTCCTCTGCGACCAGGACGACGGGCTTTGTCACGGGTGGATCCTTACGGCGAGCGGCGGGCTGGAGGGGCACGTCGGCGAGCCCCTCGGAGTCCCACAGAGTCTATCCGCGCTTGTGAACGCGTTCACGAGGGACCCGGAATATGAGACGGACGCCGCCCTACCCGCCCACCGCCAAGGTCATCCACCTCGCGTCCATCTTTGTCTTGCTCGGGGGATTTCTTCGCCATTAGCCTGATAAGCCGTGGCCCACTACCTATGGTTCGTCATATGAGCATCGGGAATCCTGCGCTTGCCGACGTGCTCGCCCAGCACGGTGCCCCGCACCGACTGCTCGCGTCCCTGGCCGACGGCGGAGTACTGGTGGCCGTGCGACCCGACCGGTCCGTCGTCCTGGGCACCACGCAGGCCGGCGACCGGGTCCTGCTCGGCTACACCGGGCCGGGCACCTACGCCAGGCACCGCGGCGCCCATTCCCTGTCGGCCTGTGACGCCGACACCATTCTCGACATCCAGCGCGTCACGGGCGTGCGTGAGATCGTCATCGACGCGGCCGGCCCCGCCGCGGCCGCCGTGCCGATCGACGACCTGCAACGGTTCCTGACCTCGACGCGCAGCGGGCCGACGCCCGTCCTGTCGGGCGCCGCCCCCGCCGCCTACGCGACCGGCGCCATGGCCACGGTGTCGCGCGGGGCTCCCGCGCTCGCCCAGGTGGCCCCGCCCACCCCGGAGTCGCCGCCGATGCCGTGGATCCCCGCGCCGCGCCCGCACCTGTCGGGCCCGATGCAGCAGGTCGATCCGGGCTACCGGCGCTGCGCGCACCCGATCCTGCCCGCGCTGCGACGGGCCATCGCGCACCTGCTGGCGGACTTCCCGCTGGTCCACCACGTCTGGATCTCCGAGGCCCGCACCGCCTCGGGCGTCCCCGGCATCATGCTGCACGTCAAGGTGCACATGTCGGCGGCCGAGGACGTGGTGCGCGACCTGCACCGCGGGGTGCGCGCGCGGCTGCCGCAGTTCGCGGCCAGCGGCGCGCCGATCCTCATGGCGCGGGTGGCCGACGCGCGCAGCGAGCGCCGCATGATCGAGATCGGCGCGCACGTGGTGTGCGCGAACGTCATCGACTAGACGTACGCGGGAGGCGGGCCCCGCCGAGGCGACGCGCGGGCCCGCCGACGCGCAGGCCCGCCGCACGGGTCCCGCCGGGGGAAGCGCGCGGGGCCGCCAGGGAAAGTGGGCCCTACCGAACAAGCCCTCGCTCGGGTTGGATGAGGGCATGATCGCAACGCCCCCTGGCCTCCCCACCGTGTCCAGGGGCGTGCGCCTCGGTTACGGCGTCGGGTCTTTCTGCACGGCCACGTTCAACGCCGTGCCCGGCCTGCTGCTGCTGTACTACATGACGAACTTCCTGGCCGTGCCCGCGTGGCTGGCCGGTGCCGTGGTCGCCGCCCCCAAGGTGTGGGACCTGGTGATCAACCCCCTCGTCGGCCGCTGGTCGGACCGCACCACCTCGCGGCTCGGCCCCCGGCGGCCCTGGCTGCTGGCCGGGGCCTGCACGTTGCCGGTCGCGTTCGTCCTGGTCTTCGCCGGGCCGCCGCTGACCGGCGTGCCGGCCGCGCTGTACGTCGGGGCCTGCTTCATGGCCGCCGCCACCGGGTACGCGCTGTTCGAGGTGCCGTACAAGGCGATGCCCGCCGAGATGACCGGCGACTACCACGAGCGGACCTCGCTGCTGCAGTGGCGGATGGTCTTCATCGGGGCGGCCACCGTGATCAGCGGCATCGTCGCGCCGGCGATCGTCAACAGCGAGGGCCACGCCGGCACCCTGGGCAGCTACCGGCTGATGGGGGTGACCGTCGCGGCGGTGCTGCTGGCCGCGATGCTCGGCTCGTTCTTCGGCACCGCCCGCGCCCCCATGACCGGCGCGCCGGACCCCGACTCGGGGAGCCTGCGCGAGCAGTTCGCCGCGGCCCGGGGCAACTCGGCGTTCGTCTGGCTGCTGGCGCTGAGCTGCCTGCAGATGATGGCGGTCAGCATGCTGCTGGCCGGGGCGCCGTACTTCGCCGCGTACATCCTGGACGACCCGAAGGCGACGAGCACGCTGTTCGCGGTGTTCGTGGGACCGATGTTGCTGGCCATGCCGGTCTGGGTGCGGCTGGCCAAGCGCTACGACAAGCGCGGGGCGATGATCCTGGCCGGGCTGCTGTTCGGCGGCGGCACGCTGGCGACCCTCGCCACGCCGCTGTTCGGCTCCTGGTACGCGCACACGACGCTGCTGGTCGTCGGCCTGGGCTACGCGGGCGTCCAGCTCCTGGAGTTCTCGATGCTGGCCGACGTGATCGCCGTGGACGCCGAGACGACGGGCAAGCGGCGGGCCGGGGTGTTCACGGGGCTGTGGACGGCGATCGAGAGCGGGGTCAGCTCGTTCGGGGCGCTGATCTTCGGTGCCGTGCTGACGCTGGGCGGTTTCGTGGAGTCGGACGCCAGCCGGCCGGTCGAGCAGCCGGACAGCGCCGTGACCGCGATCCTCGTCGGGGAGACCGCGGTCCCGGCGCTGGTGCTGTTCCTGGCGGTGCTGATGACGCTGAAGTACCGGCTCAGGCCAGGCGGCGTGCCGGCGCCCAGCGCGTCCGGGTGAACACGCCCGCCACCAGAGCCGCCAGCAGCGGCAGCCCGAGCACGATCGCGGCGACGGGGAGCCACGGGACGTCGAGGACGGCGGGCTCGACCGAGCTCGTGCCGCCGAAGCCGATCGTGCGGGCCATGGGGAAGGTCAGCGCGACGCCGGTGGTCAGCCCGCCGACCAGCCCCACGAGCGCGCCCGCGCCCGCGACGAACCCCGCCTGGGCCGCCACGACGAGCCGGCGGGTCCGCCGGGCGGCGCCGACGGCCGAGAGCGTGTCGAGGTCACGGCGCATGTCGGCGGCAGCGAGCCCGGTGGCGGCGAGGGTGCCGCCGAGGCCGAGGACGAGCGCCAGGCCGAAGGCCGCCAGGACCATCGCGTCGTCGCCGTCGCCGGGGCCGATCTCGGTCATGGTCGTCGTCCTGCTGTCGATCGCGTTGAGGTCGCGTTCGAACCGGTCCCGGTCGGCGGGGCGATAGGCAAGGTACAGCTCCTGCTCGGCCGCCTTGAAGCCCTCGCGGGTGAACACCGCGGGCGAGACGACCGCGCCGACCTGGTTGCGGTCGGCGCCCTGAGCCGCCACGGCGGGGACGCGGAACCGGCGACGGTCCTCTCCCTCGCTGGTCACGTCCACCACGAGCGTGTCCCCGCGCAGGAGGTCGCGGTCGAAGACGACGGCCTTGCCCTGCGCCAGAGCCGCCGCGGCGCCGTCGTCACGCCGGCCCTGCAGGAAGGCGAGCAGGCGAGCGTCACCGATCATGATCTGCCCGCTGCCGCACCCGTCGGGGCACTCATGCCGGAAGGTCACGAACGCCGGTGTGACGTCCTTACCCTTGGCGTCGCGAATCCGCTGGCCGGCGACCATGTCCACACCCGGGATGCGTTTGCGGACGGCGTCCCGGACCCTGGCCCAGGCCGCGTCGTCGATCGGGTCCATCGCCATCACCACGGTGGAGCCGACGGGCAGGTGCGGCCGGTAGCGCTCCACACGGGTCGCCTGCGAGCTGGCCGTGCCGACGCCCATCGCGACCGCCGCCATCGTGGCGGCCATGACCGCCGCCGCGGCCGAGGCCGTACGGACACGGTGCCGGACGGCGTCGCGCACGGACAGCCGGGCCGGCAGGGGCAGGCGGGGGGCGAGCCGCCCCAGGGTCCGGACCAGCAACGGCATCAGCGCCACCAGCCCGAGCACGACCAGGACCGAGGCCATCACGACGGGCAGCGTGTCGTTGCGGCCGAGGCGCACTGTCGCAGCCGTGGCCCCCAGGCCGAGCAGCACCAGGACGAGCCCGAGGACGGGCCGGCCACCGCGGGCGCGGATCTCCCCGACCTCGCCCTCCCGCCCCGCCAGCACCTGGGCGGGACTCTGCCGGGCGGCCTGCACCGCCGGCACCACGGCCGCCACGAGACCGCTGACCAGGCCGAGCGCGGCCACGCCGAGCACCTGTCCCCACGGCACGTCCAGCGGTCCGAGCGGCGCTCCCCACCGCGCGACGAAGGGGGCCGCCAGCCACGCGCCGCCGATGCCGAGGGGGACGCCGAGCAGGATGGCGGCGCCGCCGAGCACGAGGCCGTCGGCCAGCACGATCATCTTGAGCTGGGCGGCCGACGCGCCCTGGGCCGCGATCATCGCCAGTTCACGTCTGCGCCGCCGCAGGCCCACGGCGAAGGCCGGCCCGGCCAGCAGAACGGTCTCCATGACGACGAGGACCACGATGGTGGCGATCCAGAGCAGCGAGTCGCTCGCCAGCCGGTCGTGCCGGAGGATGGAGTCCCCGGGTGGTTCGGAGGCCTCGATGACGGCGCGGGACGACACCCGCAGGCCCACGTCGTTCAACCTGCGCACGTCGTCCCACTGGAGAGGCGCGGTCGTGTCGGCGAGCCAGGAGGGGTTGAGGGTCTCGTCCTTCAGGATCGAGCCGGGCATGGCGATCATCTCCATGTCGCCCGGCTCGTTCGGGTTCTCGGCGATGCCCACGACCTTCCGGGCGCGGTCCCACCGGGTGACCTTGAGGGTGTCCCCCATCCGCACGCCCGCGTCCGCGAGCGGCGGCGTGATGGCGATCTCGTCCTGCGTGGCGGCGAACCTGCCCTGCGTGAGCCGGCGGAGCCCGCGGGCGATCGGATCGCGCAGGTCGCCCTCCAGCAGGCGCACCCGCTCGTAGCCGCCGGCCAGGCGGGCCTCCACCTCGCTGCTCCGCAGGGAGATCAGCCGGCCGCCGCCGAGGAAGTCGCGGAGCGTCTCCGCCGTCCACCGGCGCGGCTCGCGGTCGTCCTCCCCCCGTCCGTCGACGACCGTCCAGGCGTCGCCCGCGACGTCCTGCTTGATGGGGTGGCCCGACGCCGTCACGGAAATCCGCGCGTCGGCCGCGCCGAGCCGGGTCGTCAGACCTTCGAGCGGGCTCACCTCCAGCGTGCGGTAGCCGGTGAACAGGGCGGTGAAGACGAGCACCGGTAAGCCGATCATCACCATGATCAGGGCGCTTCGCCCCTTGAAGCGTCGCGCGTCCCTGCGGGAGACGCGCAGCGCGGCGGTGAACGCGCTCATCGGGCCGACTCCAGGCGTACGGCGGCGGCGTCCGCGACCTCGCCGTCGCGCAGGTACACCACCCGGTCGGCCCAGGCCGCGTACCGGGGCTCGTGGGTGACGAGCAGCACCGCCGCGCCCGCGTCGCAGCGATCGCGCAGCAGCCGCATGATCTCGTCGCCGGTCGCCGTGTCGAGCGCGCCGGTCGGCTCGTCGGCCAGCAGCAGCCCGCGCTCCCCCGCGAGGGCCCGCGCGATGGCGACCCGCTGCCGCTGTCCCCCGGACAGCTCCTCGGGGAACCGGTCGGCGACCTCCCGCACCCCGACCTCGGTGAGGGCCTCCAGCGCCTCGGTCCGCGCCCGGCCCGCGCGCACCCCGTCGAGCTCCCGGGGCAGCATCACGTTCTCGGCCGCCGTGAGCGACGGGATGAGGTTGAGGTCCTGGAAGACGTAGCCGACCTCGCGGCGGCGCAGCGCGGCCAGGTCCTTGACGGCGGCCAGGTCCGTGTCGCCGATGGTCACGCTGCCGGAGGTGGGGCGGTCGAGCCCGCCCGCCACGTTGAGCAGCGTCGACTTGCCCGAGCCGGACGGTCCCATCACGGCGACCAGTTCGCCGCGTGAGATGTCGAGGCTCACCCCCTTCAGGGCGTGCACGTCGCGGTGGACGCGTGTCACGTCCCGCAGCTTCACCACAGTCATGAGTGCTTCTCCCTCAGAACGGCCTCGCAGTGGTCCAGCCAGCGCTGTTCCGCCTCGGCCTTGAAGATCAACGAATCGAGGACGAGCCGTTCGGCGAGCCCGCCCGAGGCGGCCCGCTTGGCCCGTGTGAGGTCCTGGAGCGTCCGCATGGCGGCCATGCGCTGGGCCAGGATGACGGCCTGGACGTCCACATCTCCCGTGGCGACGGCCATGGCCAGCTTGATGGCCAGCTCGTCCCGGGGCCGGCCGGCCTGGTCGACGGGGGTGCTGAACCATCGCCCCAGTTCCTCCCGGCCGGCCTCGGTGATCGTGTAGACGGCCCGGCCCTGGTCGTCGGTGCCGCCAGGGGCCACCAGGCCGTCGCGCTCCATCCGGGAGAGCGTCGTGTAGACCTGGCCGATGTTGAGCGGCCAGGTCGCCCCCGTCGACGCCTCGAATTCCACCCGGAGCTGATAGCCGTACCGCGGCCCCTTGCTCAGCAGTGCGAGGAGCCCGTGTCTGATCGACATGGATACTGAGTATGCATACCGAGTATGCCCGGCGCAAGCCGAACGTCCCGAACGGCCGGGGAATGCGGGGTTTCTGGACAGAGAACGCGCCCTGGGCCGATACTCGGGGCATGAGCTCGACGCATCCTCCGTTTCGCGCCTCCGACGGAGAACGTGATCGTGCGATCGGCGAGCTCCGCGACCGGGCCGTGGAGGGCCGCATCTCCCACGACACCTTCATCGGCCGGGTGGACCAGGCCCTGCGCGCCCGCAATCGCGACGAGCTCGACCGCCTGGTGGCCGACCTGCCGCGGCGCAGGACGTTCCGGCAGCGGGTGACCGACGTGGTGGCCTCGGCCTCCGACTTCACCACCGGCCTGCGCGCCGCCTGGCGCCGGCCGCGCCTGCCCCGGCTGGCCCTGCCCGACGACGACCGCGCCCGCTACGTGGTGGGCCGGGGCGCCGCGTGCGACCTCGTCCTGTCCGACCTCACCGTCTCGCGCGTCCACGCCGAGCTGCGGCGCGAGGAGGACGGCGGCTGGATGCTGGTCGACCTCGGCTCGCTCAACGGCACCCGGCTCAACGGCTGGCGGCTCGTCGGACCGGCCCGGGTCAAGTCCGGCGACGAGATCTCGTTCGGCGACTGCGGTTTCCTGGTGAGCCCCGGGCAACCCTCCACCTGAGCCGTCTCCCTCCGGCGTTCACCTCACTCGTGGGACGCCCCCTCCGGCGTTCACCTCACTCGGCGGCGCCATACAGACGGCGCTGTCGCGCTCGGACGCGTAGCGGGCGCGTCCATGTGGCCGGGCGGGCCGGTCTCGCCGGCGTCACAACGCGAAAGATACGGATATTTGCGGATTACACCGTGCGCGTGCTGCCCGATGATCCAGGGCGAGACCCCCAGCCCTTTGGAGACTCCATGCGGCGCACCTCAGCCTCCCTCGTCGCGGGCGCGCTCGTCGCGGCCGTCGCGTGGGCGTCCAGCCCCTCCCCGTCCGCGATCGCGCTCGAACCGTCGTCCGGCGTGGCCGACCTGGCCCAGGACATCAACAAGATCCTCTCCGACTCCCGGCTCACCATCGCCCGGGCCGGCGTGGTCGTCAAGAGCGCCGCCACCGGCGAGGAGCTCTACTCGACCGACGCCGGCAAGCAGATGATCCCGGCCTCCAACACCAAGCTCTTCACCTCGGCCGCCGCCGCCGAGACGCTCGGTCTCGACTACCGCTTCCCCACCACGGTGCTGTCCGCCGGCCGCAAGCTCGGCTCGGCGCTGACCGGCGACCTGGTGCTGCGCGGCACCGGTGACCCGACCATGCTGGCCGAGGACTACGACGCGCTGGCCGCCAAGGTCGCCGGGGCGGGCATCAAGCTCGTCACGGGCAGGCTGGTCGCCGACGACACCTGGTTCGACTCCACGCGGCTCGGCAGCGACTGGGCGTGGGACGACGAGACGGCCTACTACGCGGCGCCGATCTCGGCGCTGACCGCCGCGCCCGACCGCGACTACGACGCCGGATCGGTGATCGTCTCGGTGGCGGCCGACGGCGGCAAGGTCAAGGTCTCGACCACCCCCGAGACCGACTACCTGAAGATCGTCAACAAGGCGACGGCCGGCTCGTCCACCGACGTGCTCATCGAGCGCCAGCACAACAGCCGGACCGTCGTCATCACCGGCACCGTGGCCGACCCCTACCAGGAGTGGGTCGCCGTGGACGACGCGACCGCCTACGCCTCCTCGCTGTTCCGCAAGGCGCTGGACAAGCACGGCGTGCGCGTGCTCGGCCCGACCGTCACCGGCGCCACCCCGTCGGGCGCGGCCGAGCTGGCCAAGCACGAATCGATGCCGCTGAGCGAGCTGCTGGTGCCGTTCATGAAGCTGAGCAACAACATCCACGCCGAGATCCTCACCAAGGCGATGGGCCGCAAGGTCTCCGGCCAGGGCACCTGGGCGGCCGGCCTCAAGGTCGCCACGGACTTCGCCAAGGCGAACGGCGTCCAGGTGATCAACATGCGGGACGGCTCGGGCCTGTCGCGCCGCGACGGCTTCTCGCCGGGCTCGATCGCGCAGCTCCTGACCGCCGTGCGCGGCAAGCCGTGGTTCAAGACCTGGTACGAGGCCCTGCCCATCGCGGGCAACGCCGAGCGCTTCGTCGGTGGCACGCTGCGCAGCCGGATGCGCAACACCCCGGCCGCCGGCAACGTCCACGCCAAGACGGGTTCGCTGACCGGCGTGACCTCCCTGTCGGGATACGTCACCAGCGCCGAGGGCGAGCCGCTGATCTTCTCGATCATGCTGAACCAGTACCTGTCGGGCTCCCCGAAGGACATCGAGGACAAGATCGCCATCCGTCTCGCCCAGTTCTCCCGCACCGCCCCGGTGGACGCCACCGCGCAGCTCCGCCAGGCCGCGACGGACGCCCCGGACCTCGAGTGCTCCTGGCTCAAGCCCGCCGAGTGCTGACCCGGCCCGGTCCGTAGTCAACGCCCAGCCCGAGAGTCACCCGCTCAGCCCGAGCCCTCCCACGAGACGGGGGCTCGGGCTGAGGCGTTCACTGACGGTCACCACGATTGATCGTTACGAGGCGCCGTCAGTCGGCTTCCAGGACGAAGAACAGGAAGCCCAGGAACCTCGTGCCGGTGATCTCGCGGAACTCCTCGGGGAACAGTTCGCGGGCTTCCGGCACGAACGGCGGTTCGCTGATGACGCTGATGCGAAAGCCGGCCGTGGTGAAGGCTTCGGTCATCGCGTGCAGCGGCCGGTCCCAGAAGCTCATCTGGGCGGTCTGCCCACCCATGGTCCATTCTTCGATCCGGTTACGGATTCCGAAATAGCTGGGCTTCTCCCCCGCCATGTGACGCATGAGGGTGAGGACGAAAGGATGGTCGACCGAGACGAGGAGCCGGCCGCCGGGCCTCAGCACGCGTCGCAGCTCGGCCAGCGTCGGTCCCCAGTCTTTCAGGTAGTGCAGCACCAGGGACGCGGTGACGTCGTCGAACGCGTCGTCGGGAAAGGGCAGCGGGCCCGGCCGGTCACGTCCCCGGCGAGCTCCAGCATCGCGGGCCGCTCGTAGTACGCGTTCGGGAGGCTCGTCTCGTTCTCGGCCGCGTACCCCTCGGCGATCATGTCGTAGGCGTTGAGCGAGGAGGAGTGTGCGGTCCCAACGTGATCTTCGGGCATGGTAGGCATGCGGGCCATCTCGGCCCAGTAGTCCCGGCGACACAGGCCTACGGCTCGTTCGCCGTGATTGAGCGCTTCGATCGGCGGTCACGTGACCTTGGCGAGCTCGTAGGCCGAGATGGGCCGGAAAGTGGACAGCGGCGTGTCCGCCCAGATGAGGGCCGTGGGGATGCCCGTCACCAGCCCGATGAGGGCTGCACGCCCCAGAACAGCCTTGGTCGATAGATCCTTCATGTCCCTATCGTCGCGGCGGACCACGCCGGAGCGAGGTCAGAACAACTCAATCGGGCATTGAGTACGGCGGCCCGGAGCCCACCGGCTCAAGTGCTCGGTCACAATCTGTTGCGGAGGTTCACCGAGGTCGCACAGGTTTCGATCACGTTTGGGACACCTGGAGCTCCAGATATAGCCTCGCTTTTCCTGACATGCCCGATGCGCACCCACCAGAATGCGGGTTCGACGCAGTGTCTAACCCCCCATCGGAGGACATCGTGCGCAGACCACTCCAGGCGCTCGCCTGCCTCGGGAGTCTGGCGGCATTGAGCTTCCCCGTCCCCGCCATGGCCGACGCCGCCACCACCGCCACCACCGCCACCACCGCCGGCGCCACCGGCGCCTCCGCTGAGGCCGCCTGCCGCGTCGTCGCCGCCAAGCCGCTCGTCGACACCAGGGGCACGATCCGCGGCACGGCCACCCGGTCCGGCTGCGGCGACCGCGTCCGCCTCCGGGTACGGATCGCCAAGGTCACGCCCGGCCCCGACCGCGTCGTCAAGAGCGGCTCGCGCGTCCTCGCCAACGGCAGGATCGTGGCCGGCCTGCGCTGCGTCCGCACCCCCGCCCGCTACTACGTGCTCGCCATCGAGGCAGGCGGCCGGACCAGCCGCTCCGGTACGGTCACCCTGTCCTGCGCCCGCGTCACCCCGCCGCCCACCGGCGGCGGCGCCTCCACCGTCGAGCAGGAGGTGGTCGCGCTGACCAACAAGGCCAGGGCCGGGAACGGCTGCCGCCCCCTCACCCACGACCCCAAGCTTCACCTCGCCGCCGGGCGCCACTCGGCCGACATGGCCACCCGGGGGTTCTTCGACCACACCGCCCCGGACGGGAGCGACCCCGGCGACCGCATCCGGGCGGCCGGTTTCGCGCCGATCCGGACGTGGGGCGAGAACATCGCCATGGGACAGCGAACCGCCGCCCAGGTCGTTCAGGGCTGGCTCGACAGCCCCGGGCACCGGGCCAACATCATGAACTGCTCGTTCACCCACATCGGCGTCGGGCACGCCGCCAAGGGCCCGTACTGGACCCAGGACTTCGCCGCCCACTGACGCCCCTCCCCCGCTCCCGCCGAGCCAGGGAGCGCCTGGCCTCCACCGAGCGCGCCACCGCGCCGGTTCCCACCGCCCGCCACGGCGCTCCCCTCCTGGCGGGCCCGGCCGCGACTCCCCCCG
>NZ_JBFAIA010000021.1:0-78052 GCF_040654455.1 Nonomuraea sp. NPDC050691 | reverse complement strand
GCACGTTGTCGACGTCGCGGTGGCGACGCTGGCCGAAGCCTACGCGGACGCGCGCCGCGACCTGGTCCGCCGCGAAGAGACACTGCGCCGCGAACTGATCGACGACCTCCTGCGCGGCGACTCAGACCTCGGCGCCCTGGTGGAACGCGCCGAGCCGTTCGGGCTCGACCTCGCCCGCGTCCACCAGGTCGCCCTCGCCGCACCAAGCCGGCGGCTGCCCGACGCCGACACGGCGATCAGTGCTCTGGAGGCGGTCATGTTCGACCGGCTCGGGGATCGCGATGTGCTCGTCGCGACCAAGGAGGGTCTTCTCGTCGTGCTGGCACCCGCCGGTCCTGCCCTGGCCGGCCGGGTGCCGCCGACCGCCGATCCCGGCAACGACCTCGGGCTGCTCATGCATCGTGAGCTCAGCCGCCTGCCCCGCGGGCGGCCTTGGCGGGTCGCGGTGGGCCGTGCTCACCCCGGCCTGTACGGCATCGCCCGCTCCTACGCGGAGGCCCGCGAAGCGCTCACCATGGCCGGCCGGCTACGCGTCGACACCCCGGTCGTCGACGCCCACGACCTGCTCATCTACCGGGTCCTGCTCCGCGACCAACCCGCCATCGTCGACCTGGTGAACGCTGTGCTCAGCCCGCTGCTGCAGGCCCGCGGCGGCGCCCAGCCGCTCCTGGCCACCCTGGAGGCCTACTTCGAAACCGGCGAGGTGGCCACCGAATCGGCCAAGCGGCTGCACGTGTCGGTGCGCACCGTCACCTACCGATTGAACCGGGTCAAGACGCTGACCGGCTACAACCCGGCCGATCCTGCTCACCGCTTCACCCTGCAAGCAGCGGTGCTCGGCGCCAAAGTGCTCGACTGGCCGAAGCAGCCCTTGCCCACGCCGGCTTAGGGTGCCCGCTTGCCGGCCATCGCCCGGACGGCGGGAAAGGAATGGATCGTCCACGGCTGTGTTCATGGCTCGACCAGGCCCGCTCTGATGGCATGGCGGGTCAGTTCCAGCCGGTCGCGTAGGCCGAGCTTGGCCAGGATGTTGGCGCGGTGCCGCTCGACGGTCTTGACGCTGATCACCAGCAGGTCGGCGATGTCCTTGGAGGAGTGGCCCTCGGCGATGAGTTTGACGATCTCCTCCTCGCGTGGGGTGAGCAGGGTGTCGGGCACCGGCTCCCCCTGCTGGTGGCGTTGCAGGTAGTCGCGGATGAGCGCGGTGATCGCGCCCGGGTAGAAGAACGGTTCGCCGCGCATGGCCGCGCGGCAGGCTTCCAACAGGTCGCGGTCGGCCACCGACTTCAGCACGTACCCGCTGGCGCCGGCTTTGAGCGATTCGAAGAAGTACTGCTCGTTGTCGTACATCGACAGCATCAGCAGCCGGACGCCGGGCGCGCGGCGGGAGATCTCCCGGGCGGCCTGGATGCCGGTCATCCGCGGCATGGCGATGTCGAGGATGGCCAGGTCGATGTCGGCGTCGGCGCGGGTGGCCAGGTCGACGGCCTCGGCGCCGTCGCCCGCCTCGGCCACGACGCTGAGATCCGGTTCGGCGTCCAATATGAGCCGGAGCCCGTGGCGCACCAGTGCGTGGTCGTCGGCGAGCAGGATCCGGGTCGGCTGCGCTTGCATGTGTCACTCTCGCGGGTCGGTGACGGGGATGGTGAGGCGCACTCGAGTGCCATGGACGGGTGCGCCGTCGATGTCGAGGTCGGCGCCAATGAGCATGGCGCGTTCGCGCATGCCGCGGATGCCGGCGCCTTCGCGGATCGGGCCGCCGGTGCCGTTGTCGGTGATGCGCAGCACGACGGCGCCGGCTTCGGCTCGCAACGACAGTTCCACGTGTGTGGCGTGGGCGTGCCGGGCGATGTTGGTCAGGCATTCCTGCGCGATGCGGTAGATCACCAGTTCGGTGTCGCTGCTCACCTGGGGCAGCCGCGGGTCCAGCAGCCGGGTCACCGTCACGCCGCTGACTGCCGAGAAGTCGCCGGCCAGGGAGTTCATGGCGCTGATGAGTCCCAGATCCTCCAGCACCCCGGGCCGCAGCCGGCGGGCGACCTGCCGGACCTCGTCCAGGCTGGCGCGGACCGTCTCCTGCACCGCGCACAGCTCCTCCCGTAGTTCGCCAGGAGCGCGATCCAGCGCGCGTTTGAGGCTGAGCAGGACCACGGTGAGGCTCTGACCGATCTCGTCGTGCAGCTCGCGGGCGATGCGTTGGCGCTCGGCCTCCTGAGCCGCCAGGGCGTGGGCGGTGCTGGTGCTGCGTTCTGCTTCCAGGCGGTCCAGCATGGCGTTGAAGGTCGCGATCAACCTGCCCAGGTCGCCGTTGCCGCTGTGGGCGATGCGGTCACCGAAACGCAGCAGGTCGACCCGCTCCATGAGGGTGGTCAGCGCGCCGAGCGGAGCCAGGCTGGTGCGCAGCAGCAACGCGTTGGTGGTGAGCATCACCGCGAGACCGACGGCCAGGATCGGCAGCTCGTTCAGCAGGACGGGTGAGGACACCGTGGCCGGTGACAGAGCCAGCGCGGTCAGCCCGGTGGTGAAGACCAGCCCGTTGATCAGGAAGAGGCGCCAGAACAGCGCCGAAGCCGGCGAACCAGGTCCCCGGTGCGCGCGTGGGAAGGCCTGCGGGTGGTTGCTGGCTGACCGGCTCATACTCCCAGCCTCGCCAACGCGGTCGGCATCTGTCCATCGGGGGCGTACCCCATGCCCCGCGTACGCCGACGGCCCGCACCGTTCCCGTCTACATGGTTCCCACCTGCGGAAATGGGTGCCAGGCCCGATGGTGTCGTTGCCGGTCCCCGGTCCAGACTGGTAAGAGGGCGAACCCGATTGCGGGGCCGAAGGAGACGACGACGTTCGCGCCGAAGAGCACAGTCGACGGGGGATGAGGCAATGTTCACGCTGGGCGGTCGGACGACCCCTGTCTGGCAGGCGTTCACCACGGTGGAGCCCGTGGTGTGGATGCTGCTGGGCCTCTTGCTGCTGCTCGTGGTCGCCTCGCAGGCGCTGCACGTCGTCAGCGAGGACGAGCGGCTGGTGATACGGAGGCTGGGCCGCGTGACCGGGGTCCGAGGTCCGGGGCTCGTGGTCGTGTGGCCGCTGCTGGAGCGCCAGGTACGGGTATCGCTGCGGCTGGTGTGCTTGGACCTGTTCGGCAACGACGCGGTCACCCGCGACGGCGTCAGCGTGCGGGTGAAGGCCACCGCGGTGGCCGCGGTGGATGATCCCGTCCGCTTCGCCATGACCGTGGACGGCCCGCTGACGGTCACCACGATCGCCGCGGAGGGCGTGTTGCGGCGGCACATCGCCCAGCGAGACCTGGCAGAGCTTCCCGACCTGGTCACCCACGGCGGTGCGGACATGGCGGACCAGCTCAGCACGATGGCCCGACGGTGGGGGGTACACGTCACGCTGCTCCACATCACCGACATCCAAGTCCCGCTCAGGGGTGAGCTGATCGCGTGGGCCCGAGGCGGGCGGGCCGCCCTGCGGGGGGAAATCCCCCATGGATAGCCCCCGCCGAGCCGTCAAGGCGCTGGGTGGCCCTCACGGAGTGCACCGGTACGGCGATCACCCGCGACCCCGGCCGGGAAGCCGGCCACGCTACCCGCGAAAGGAGACACCGGCCGTGGACGTCACGCACACCACCGTCCCGGGCGTCGGAACCGTCCACCACTGCGACACCCGGCAAGGAGACCACCTCGCTGTCATCGTCAGCGGCGCCGGGCGACGCTCCCTGCTCTTCTACGACCGAGCCGATCCCGACACTCCGGCGCACACCGTAGAACTCGAACAGCGGGAGGCCGACCAGCTCGCCGAGCTGCTCCACAGCCGTCCCCTCGCGGACCGGCTGGCCTCGGTGGAACGACGCCTGGCCACCCTCTTCGACGCGGTTCACCGGTAGGCGGGGAATGTCCGCCGGTGGCGGGGGCGGACATGCCGCCGGCCTCACCTCAGCCCGTCACTCGCGTCCCGGGCGCCCACGCCTGAACCGGACGACGGGCGACGGGTGCCCACGACCGTCACCTGAGGATCGGAGTTCGAGGATCGCACACGCGAGACGCCTTCCCGCGGGGATGCCGCCGGCCGGTATCACGCCTGCCCCCCTCAGGTGTCGCCTGGATCCGCCGGCCGGCATGCGGGCCACGCGAGGCGAATGCCGATGAGCGCACCGGACCTGGTACTCGGCGCGCAGGGTGCCCTCCTGCTCGTCGTGGTTCACGCGCTCGCCGCTGTCGCGGCTCCGCTGCTGGTGCGCCTGTTGGGGCGGCGCGCGCTGTACGCGCTGGCGGCGGCCCCTTTCGCGGCACTGGCCTGGGCGCTGGCGCACACCGGCCAGATCCACGCCGGCACCGCCGTGGCCGGAACATACCCGTGGGTGCCGCGGCTCGGTCTCGAGTTCGCCGTCCACGTGGGAGCGCTCGGCTGGTTGATGGTCGTGCTCGTCGGCGGGATCGGCGCGCTGGTGCTGGCCTACAGCGCCCGCTACTTCGCCCCCGACGAGGACGGGCTCGGACGCTTCGCCGCGGTGTTCGTCGCGTTCGCCGGCGCCATGCTGGGCCTGGTCATCTGCGACAACCTGCTCGTCCTGTACGTGTTCTGGGAGTTGACCACCGTCTTCTCCTACCTGCTCATCGGCCACGACCCGGCCCGCCGGGCGAATCGTGTGGGCGCCATGCAGGCTCTGCTGGTGACCACGCTGGGCGGGCTGGCGATGCTGGCCGGTTTCATCATGCTCGGCCAGCGTGCCGGAACCTACCAGTGGTCGCAGATCGCCCAGATGCCGCCAGGCGGGGGCTACCTGACGGTCGCGCTGCTGCTCATCCTGGCCGGCGCGCTGAGCAAGTCGGCGATCTTCCCGTTCAGCTTCTGGCTGCCGGCCGCCATGGCCGCACCCACCCCGGTCAGCGCCTACCTGCACGCCGCGGCGATGGTGAAGGCCGGCGTCTTCCTGGCCGCGCTGATGACACCGGCGTTCGGCGAGCTGAACGTATGGCGGGCGGTGCTGCTGACCGCCGGCACGATCACGATGCTCCTGGGCGGGTGGGCGGCGCTGCGCCAGCACGATGCGAAGCTGCTGCTCGCCTACGGCACGGTCAGCCAGCTCGGCCTGCTCATGGCGGTGTTCGGCGCCGGGAGCCGCGACGCGGCGCTGGCCGGCGCGGCGATGCTGCTGGCGCACGCCCTGTTCAAAGCCGCGCTCTTCCTCGTCGTCGGCATCGTCGACCGTTCCGCCGGCACCAGGGACCTGCGTGAGCTCAGCGGTCTGGGACGGGCCGCACCGTGGCTGGCGGCGGTCGCCGCCTTGGCGGCGGCGTCGATGGCAGGGGTGCCGCCGATGGCCGGTTTCGTCGGCAAGGAGGCGGCCTTCGAGGCGCTGCTGCACGGCTCCGGCGTGGACCGTGTCGTGCTCGCCGGCTTGGTGCTCGGCTCGGCCCTCACCGTGGCCTACGCCCTGCGACTGCTGTGGGGCCTGTTCGCCGGCAAGCCCGGGGTGATCGCCACGCGACCGCGCCGTGCCGGGTGGGCGTTCGTCGGGCCGGCGGCGTTGCTGGCCGTGGCCGGGCCGGTGGTGGGCGTGTCCGCCCCGGCGGTCGGCGGGATGCTGGCCGGGTACGCCGACGCCGTGCCGGGCACCGGGGCCCCGTACCGTCTGGCGCTGTGGCACGGGTTCACCCCGGCTCTGGGATTGTCCCTCCTGGCGCTGGCGGCAGGCTCGGCCGTGTACCTGCTCGCCGGACGCCTGGCGGGCCGGGTCCGGCTGCCGATCGACGGCGCGCGTGTCTACGACCGCGTGATGGAGGGGGTGGGACGGCTCGCTGTGGAGGTGACCGGAGCCACCCAGCGCGGGTCGCTGCCGTTCTACCTCGGCGTCATCCTGCTCGCGCTGGTCGTGCTGCCCGGCGGGATGATGCTCGCCGACCGGCCGTGGCTGCGGCCGTGGCGCGCCTGGGACACCCCCGTGCAGGCGGTCGCCGCCGCCGGAGTGATCATTGCCGCGATCTTCGCCGCCCGTGCGCTGCGCCGGCTCACCGCCATGATCCTGGTCGGAGTGACCGGCTACGGCATCGCGGTGCTGTTCGTCCTGCACGGCGCGCCCGACTTGGCGCTGACGCAGTTCCTGGTGGAGACCGTCACACTCGTGATGTTCGTCCTCGTCCTGCGCCGCCTGCCGGCGAAGTTCTCCCGGCGGCCCATCCGAGCCGGCCGGCGCGGGCGCGTCGCGATCGGCGTCGCCGTCGGCGCGGTCGCCGCCGGCATGGCCTACGCCGCCACCAGCGCCCGCCAGGCGCCCCCGATCTCGGTCGCCTTTCCCGAACTGTCGGTGTCCTACGGCGGCGGCGGCAACATCGTGAACGTCACCCTGGTCGACATCCGCGCCTGGGACACGATGGGTGAGATCTCGGTGCTGGTGGCGGCCGCCACCGGCGTGGCCAGCCTGATCTTCCGCGGCGCCGGGGCGCTGCGCCGCCGCAGGGGCAGCCCGCCGGCGGCCAGAGCATCGGGGACGGGCACCTGGCTGATCACCGCCCCGGACCCGGGAACCCGACCGCAGTCGATCATCCTGCAGGTGGTCGCCCGGCTGCTGTTCCACACCATCGTGCTGTTCTCCGTCTACCTGCTCTTGTCCGGCCACAACGCGCCGGGCGGCGGATTCGCCGCCGGGCTGGTCTGCGGACTCGCGTTGACCGTGCGGTACCTGGCCGGCGACCGGGCCGAGTTGAACGCCGCGGCCCCCATCGACGCGGGCGCCGTCCTGGGCACGGGCCTGTTCGTCTCGGTCGGGACCGGCGCGGTGGCGATGCTGCTCGGCGGGCAGGTGCTGCAGAGCGCCCTGCTGGACTTCCACCTGCCGGTGCTGGGGCACGTCCACCTCGTCACGTCGGTGTTCTTCGACATCGGCGTCTACCTCATCGTCGTCGGGCTGGTGCTGGACATCCTGCGCAGCCTCGGCGCCGAGATGGACCGACAGCAGGAGCCTGCCGATGACGTCTCGACCAAGGAGGCGGTATGACGCCCAATCTCACCTATGTCGCCACGGTCGGCGTGCTGTTCGCCGCCGGCGTGACTCTGCTGCTGGAACGCAGCCTCACCCGGATCCTGATGGGGGTGATCCTGCTCAGCAACGGCGTCAATCTGCTGATCCTCATGGGCGGCCGGGCAGGCGGAGCGCCGATCGTCGGCGTCACCCCGCAGGAGCGGATGAGCGATCCGCTGCCGCAGGCGATGATCCTCACCGCCATCGTGATCACGCTCGGCATGACCGCGTTCCTGCTGGCGCTGGCCTACCGCAACTGGCTCCTCGTCGGCCATGACGAGGTGCAGGACGACGCCGAGGACCGCCGGATCGCGCGGCTCGCCGAACGGGACGAGGGGCCGGCCGCCATCGACGACGAGAACGGGGACGGCGCCGGGCCGCCCGCCCGCCGCGGCGAGGTGACGGAGCCACCGTGATGACGGGTCTCGTCCCTCTGCCGGTCGTCATGCCGCTGCTCGGGGCGGCGGTGACGCTGATGCTGGCCGGGCGTCCGCGCGCGCAGCGGGCCGTCAGCCTCACCGTGCTCGGCGCGACGCTGCTGGTCGCCGCCGTGCTGCTGGTCGGGTCGTCGCTGGGCGGACCGCTGGTCGTCGGAGTGGGGGGATGGGCGGCGCCGCTGGGCATCGTCCTGGTCGCCGACCAGCTCGCCGCGCTCATGCTGGTCGTCTCCGCCGCCGTCACCCTCGCCGTGCTGGTGTACTCCATCGGCCAGGGCCTGGCCGACGGCGACGAGGAGACGCCCCTGTCGGTCTACCACCCGACCTACCTCGTGCTCACCGCCGGCGTGGCCAACGCGTTCCTGGCCGGGGACCTGTTCAACCTCTACGTCGGCTTCGAGATCCTGCTCGTGGCCAGCTATGTGCTGCTCACCCTGGGCGGCACGGAGAACCGCATCCGCGCCGGCACGACCTACGTCGTGGTCAGCCTGCTGTCCTCGATGATCTTCCTGACCGCCCTGGGGCTCGTCTACGCGGCCACCGGCACCCTCAACCTCGCGCAACTCGCCGGCCGGCTCGACGCCCTGCCGGACCACCTGAGCCTGATGCTGCAGGGCACGCTGCTGCTCGCCTTCGGGATCAAAGCGGCGGCCTTCCCGCTGTCGGCCTGGCTGCCCGACAGCTACCCCACCGCCCCGGCGCCGGTGACCGCGGTCTTCGCCGGCCTGCTGACCAAGGTCGGCGTGTATGCCATCATCCGCACCGAGACCCTGCTGTTCCCCGGCGGGCGCGCGGCCGACCTGCTGCTGGTGGCGGCATTGCTGACCATGCTGGTCGGCATCCTCGGCGCGATCGCGCAGTCCGACATCAAACGACTGCTCTCCTTCACCCTGGTCAGCCACATCGGCTACATGCTGTTCGGAATCGGGCTCACCACCGTCGTCGGCCTGTCCGCCGCGATCTTCTACGTGGTGCACCACATCGTGATCCAGACGACGCTCTTTCTCGTCGCCGGCCTGGTCGAACGTCGCGGGGGCAGCACCTCCCTGGACCGGCTCGGCGGCCTGGCCCGGCTCTCGCCGCTGCTCGGGGTGCTGTTCTTCGTCCCCGCGCTCAACCTCGCCGGCATCCCGCCGTTCTCCGGCTTCCTCGGCAAGACCGGCCTCCTGCAGGCGGGGATCGAGCAGGACCGCCCGCTGGCCTGGGCCTTGGTCGCCGGCGGGTTGCTGACCAGCCTGCTCACCCTCTACGCCATCGCCCGGGTGTGGAACCTGGCCTTCTGGCGCGCCCCGCACACCGGCATGCCCGACCGCGCGCAGCAGGCCGGCCAGGTACGGGAGAGCGCTCAGCGTCCGGGCGTGATGCTGCCCCGGCTGATGGTCGCCTCCACCGCCGCCCTGGTGATCTGCGGCGTGGGACTCACCGCGGTCGCCGGGCCGCTGTTCGACCTGAGCGGCACGACCGCCGCCCACCTGCTCGACCGCACCCCGTACGTGCGGGCGGTCTACCCGGACGGTGCGCCATGAGCCCCCGCCTCACCCCGCCGGGCGACGCCGCCCCGGCACCGCTGACCCGGCGTGACCGGCGCAGGAACCGGCTGATCGCCCTCACCCTCCTCGTCACCGTGTGGGTTCTGCTGTGGGGCTCCTTCACCTGGGCCAACGTCATCAGCGGCCTGGCCGTGGCCGCCGTCGTCCTCGCCGCGTTCCCGCTGCCGCCGGTGACCTTCGCCGGCCGCGTCCACCCGCTGGGCATGCTGCGCTTCGCCCAGCGCTTCCTGCTCGACCTGGTGGTCTCCAGCCTTCAGGTCGCCACGCTCGCGTTCCGGATCGGGCACACTCCGCGCAACGCGATCATCGCCGTACCGCTGAAAGTGCGTTCCGACCTCAACCTCACCCTCACCGCTGAAGCCCTGTGCCTGGTCCCCGGGAGCATCGTCATCGACGTCGACCGCGCCACCGGCACGCTGTACGTCCACGTTCTCGGAGTGCGCACCCGCGCCGAGGCCGAGCGGTTCCGTCGAAGCGTCTGGCACCTGGAAGCGCGGATCATCGCCGCGATCGGCTCGGACGCCGAAAGACACCTCGTCTCCGCCGGTCTTCAGTCACCCGCCGATCCGGAAGGTCCACGCGCATGACCATCGTCGCCGTGACGGTCACCGTCCTGCTCGCCGTCGCGGGCATGCTCGCCCTCGTCCGCGTCATCCGTGGCCCGTCCGTGCTCGACCGGATGGTGGCCACGGAGGTGCTGCTGGCCGTCATCATCGCGGCCATCGCCACCGACTCCGCCTACAGCCGCGACGCCACCGCGCTTCCCGTACTCGTGGTGCTGTCCATCCTCGGCTTCACCGGTTCGGTCAGCGTCGCCCGCTTCGCCACCCGGAGCCGCCGCAATGAGCCTTGACACGATCCTCGACACCGCCGCCGCGGCGTCTCTCGTGAGCGGCGCCTTGCTCAGCCTCGCCGCCGGGGTCGCCCTGATCCGATTTCCCGACCTGCTGTCGCGCATGCACGCGGCCACCAAACCCCAGGTACTCGGTCTGCTGCTGGTACTGCTCGGCTGCGCACTGCGGCTACGCGCCGGCGTGGACATCACCACGTTGGTGCTGATCGGCGCGTTCCAACTGGCCACCGCACCCGTCGCGGCGCACATGGTCGGCCGCGCCGCGCACCGGGACCGGCAGCTACGCCCCGACCTGCTCGTCGTCGACGAACTCCCCACCCACGCCGACCGGATCGAGGACCGGTGACCGCGGCAAGGTGCGGCCGTCGGAGTGGACGGCCATCACCTCCCGGCGCTCAACCGCGGATCGGTGACACCGCCCGGGCAGGAGAGCCGTGCGATGTCCCAGCCGGCGCGCCGGGCCCCGGCCTGGTAGGCGCTGTCGTAGAAGGCGAGGACGGCGACGCGCGGGTCGGGCTCGGCCCGGGCGTCGGCGTGGCGCAGCACGGCCAGGTGGCCGCCTCGTTGCGTGATCCACCGTGCGTCCTCGGGCTTGAGGGGTTCGCTGTCGAGCCCGTCGGGCTCGGGAGCGGTGTAGGAGTAGAAGGCCGGCTCGGGAAAGGCGTCGTCACCGAACCAGAAACCAGAGCTGATCACCTCGTGGGAGTAGGCTTCCCGCGTCACAGGGTCGGCCTCGGACGGCTGCTCGACCAGGCGGCCGGAGAAGCGGGTGCAGGCGATGTCGAAGGTGTGCCAGAAGTGGTGCACCGGGCTGACCTTGCCCGAGTAGTCCGCCGCGAACTCCTCCAGCAGCAGGTTCACCTGGCTGAGGACCTGCCAGTAGCGGGTGACCGCGAGAGGGTCGTAGGCGGCGTGCTCGGTGTCGTCAGCGAACGGCCGGTTGGAGTCGGGCAGGTCGAACGGCCGCGGTACGGTCATGTCCACCCGCACGTCCAGGGCCGCCAGGGCTCCCATGGTGCCGTGGTAGAAGGACGCCACCGACTGGCCGTGGAGCGCGAGCGAGACCGCCCTGCCGTCCACCGTGGTGACGACCAGCCGGTGGCTGACGAAGTCGAAGTCGATCGTGAAGATCGGGTTGCCGTCGGACTGTCCCATCGGACGGGTGGTGATGCCCCGCCCGGTGACATGGAACGGTACGTTCCACCAGTGGTTGCGCCGGACCGCCGAGGCGAGCCGGATCTTGCCCACTACCTGGCAGAACCGGTGCAACGTTGCTTTGGTGTCCCGCCACTCGGCCAGTGGCGGGACGGCGAGCAGCTCCATGACATCACCGTTCCCTCCCATCTCCGGCGCTACCCGCACGAGGGCGGGAACTCGACTCGGGAGGCCGGCCGCACGATGAGCATGGGGGACTTCCTCGTCGCCGTGCAGGTTCTCGGCATGCTCGTCGCCACCGTGGGGCCGGCGGGGGCTGGGCGCCGGCGACGGAACGGCCCGAATAGCGCACCGCCCGAATTGTCCGACGGGAATGCGCGGACAGTGAGGGGTGACCAGGAGGAATCACAACCGATGGAGGAACGGCGGACCGACCCGTCAGCTGGCACCGGCGTGTCAGGCCGATGATCCGGCGCGCGTTATCCGTGGCCCTGGGAATTGTCATCGTGGCATTTGTCGCCGCGCCGCCGGCCGCTGCGCTGGCGCTGCCCATGCCGAAGGATTTCGTGTCGTACCTCGACCTCGAGTGCTTCAAGACCGACCCGTACCAGCCGCCGGCCGTCGGGCTGACGCTGCGGCACCTCAACCCGGTGCTCGACGGCCTGCCGATCGAGCAGGTCACCCTGGGCGCGCGTGAGCAGTTGTGCGTACCGGTCGCCAAGAACAACGTGATCCCGCCGCCCGGGGTGCTGGACTTCGTCAGGTTCGTCGACCTGGCCGGCCACCGGGTCGTCACCCCGGCGCCCGGCAGGGCGCTGGTGCTCAGCCATCTCAACCCGGTGCTGCAGGACCTGCCGCGTACGGAGGTCGTGGTGGGCCGGGCGGAGCAGCTGTGCGTGCCGGTGGCGAAGAACGGCCTGGCGCCGCCCGCGGAGGTGATGCAACTGGTGCGGCACATCGACCTGCTGTGCTACGGGATCACTCCGAACACGCCGATGAACCGGGCGCTCAACCTCAGGCAGCTGAACCCGGTGCTGACCAACCAGATTCCCCCCGCGACGGTGCGGGTGACCGATGCCCGTCAGCTGTGCGTGCCGATGCACAAGGGCGGAGACGTCATTCCGCCGGAAGTGCTGCGGGTGGTGCGCTGGGTGGACCTGGAGAAGTTCGACGTGGTCGCTCCGGCGATCGCGCCGGTGACGCTGAGCCTGCGGCATCTGAACCCGGTGCTGGGGTCGTTGCCGCTGGAGCGGGCGACGCTCACGGGTGCGGCGCAGCTGGGTGTGCCGGTGGCGAAGAACGGTCAGGTGCCGCCGGGGTGAGCGTGCTGCCGGTGGCGTAGGTTCCGGCCGGGCGTTCAGCGGGGCCCGGCCGGTCATGCGGTGCCGGTCAGCGGCCCCGACAGCCGCTGACGTCGCCTCGCATCCGCGGGCCGCACAGCTCCGGCGCCGGCCTGCTCCGCGCGATCACGCTCCTTGACCATGGCGCTGTGCGGTTCTGCATGCTGGGTGCGGTACGGGTCAGCCGCCGCGGCAGCGCAGTCGAATGGCAGTCCGTAAGGCGCGCGACCTGCTGACCTGGCTGGCGTGCCAGCGCGGCCGCCCCGTCGCCCGCGAAGCGGCGATGGAGATCCTTTGGCCGGGCGAGGACCCCGCGTCCTGCTCCAACCGGCTTTCGGTCGCTCTGTCCACCGTGCGCTCGGTCCTGGATCCGCACCGGAAGTTCGGCCCTGGGGACCTTGTCGCGGCTGAAGCTCGCTACACCGGGGATGTCTGCGAGGACTCTCCTTATGCCGAGTGGCTGGAGCCTCTGCGTGAAGAGGCCCGCGCCGTACACCAGGCCCTGCTTCGAGAACTGGCCTCACGCGCGGAGGAGGCCGATGACCCCGACAGAGCGGTCCGCTACCTGCTTCGACTGCTCGAACGGGATGCCTACGACGAGGCGGCCCACCTGGACCTGGTTCGAACATTGACCGGGGCTCGCCGCCATGGTGAGGCTCGTAGACGCTACCGGCTCTATGCCGAGGCGATGAGGGAGCTCGATGTGGAACCGGCCCCGCTCAGCCGCACACAACGACTCGGCACCCCTTGACACAAGAAAATTGCAACGACAAATCCTAGGCAGCAATGAGCTCCAACAGAGCAGTTGTTCGGGGCTAATAGGGTGGAGTCGGGGCTGCTGATGACGTCCGGCCTGCGACTGTCTGCGTTCCTTCAGGTGCGGTTCGGTGAACGCTGCGGGACACCCTGACCACCGCCGCTCCGGCGCGTGGGCTCTGAACTGGGAGAACAGGAAACATGACGGTAGAGGCTTCGCTGGTCGACGCGGCGGCCGTGGAAGCGGCGGCGCAGCGTCTGGCCGGCGTGGTGACGACGACGCCGCTGGAGCGCAATCCGCGGTTGTCCGAATCGCGGGGCGCGGACGTATGGCTCAAGCGCGAGGACATGCAGACCGTGCGCTCCTACAAGGTCCGCGGCGCCTACAACCTGATCGCGCAGCTGGATGACGACGCGCGCACGGCGGGCGTGGTGGCCGCCAGCGCGGGCAACCACGCCCAGGGCGTCGCCTACGCCTGTGCGGCGCTGGGCGTCCACGGCCGGGTCTTCCTGCCGCGCACCACTCCCCGGCAGAAGCGGGACCGGATCGCGGCTCTGGGCGGCTCGGCGATCGAGATCGTGCTGGGAGGCGACACCTATGACGAGGCGTCCGCCGCCGCCGCTGCGGACGTGGCCCGCACAGGCGCGACCTTGGTCCCGGCCTTCGACGACCCGCGGACCATCGCCGGCCAGGGCACCGTCGTCCACGAGGCCGTGACCCAGCTGGGCCATGCCCCTGACGTGGTGATCGTCCCCGTCGGCGGAGGAGGTCTGCTGGCCGGCACACTGGCGTGGCTGGGCAAGCACCACCCACAGACGCGGATCATCGGGGTGGAGCCGGCCGGAGCCGCGTGCATGGCGGCGGCCCTGCTCGCCGGCCGCCCGGTCACCCTGCCCGAGATCGACACCTTCGTCGACGGCGCCGCCGTGCGCCGCGCCGGCGACGTGACCGTGCCGATCGTGGCCGCCGCGGAGGTGGAGATGGTCGCCGTGCCCGAAGGCCGGGTGTGCAGCGAGATGCTGGCGCTCTACCAATCCGACGGGATCATCGCCGAACCGGCCGGGGCGCTGGCAACGGCCGCCCTCGGCTGTCCCGAGACGCTCGACATCCCGGCCGGCGCGAGCGTGGTGTGCGTGCTGTCCGGGGGCAACAACGACGTCAGCCGGTACGCCGAGATCGTCGAACGCTCCCTCGTCCACGAGGGGCGCAAGCACTACTTCCTCGTGGAGTTCCCGCAGGAGCCCGGCGCACTGCGCCGCTTCCTCGACGAGGTCCTCGGCCCCAACGACGACATCACCTTGTTCGAGTACATCAAACGCAGCAACCGCGAGACCGGGCCCGCGCTGGTCGGCATCGAGCTGGCCAGCCCCGCCGACCTGCCCGGCCTGCTGGCCCGCATGGACGAGGCACCGCCGCGGATCGAGCGCATCGACAGCGGCAGCCCGCTGTTCAGGTTCCTTCTCTGATCCTCTGATCGCGAGACCGGTGTCCGTCGGCCCGCCCACGGTGGTGTCCGTGTCCTCGGCTCCGCGCAGGACCAGCGGCTTGGCCAGGCCGCGGGCGCGAACTGGAGATCACGGTCAAGGCACCCGACGCGCCGCACGAATACCCGTTCAGGGCTCTGCACACGAAGACGTACGCCGACAGGCGTTGCCGGCCACGGCCGATGAGCCGATGCGGGCACGGGAGATCGTCCAGGTCATCGGCACCGGACACCCGCTCGCAGATGGAGAGCATGCGTTCACGGCTGCAGCGGCTGGTGGCTGATGGATGGCTGCGCCGGGAGGCGGACGGCCTCCATGCGATCGTGGCCACGCCGGGCCGGCAGCGCCCGGGGACGGCGAGCACCCACCAGACCGGTGGATCTGGACCCACCAGGGCGAGTTCATCGTGCTCTGAAGCCGAACGCTTTGAGGATGATCGAAATGAATCCCGGGTGCTTGCGCGCGTTGCTAGCTTCTCACGCGTTGTGTCCGGTTCATCGAAGGGATTCGAGTAAATGACCTTGTCATTCGGCCGCATGACCCGCCCCGTCGGCCTCGGGCTGGCGGTGGCGCTGGGTGCGACGCTGAGCCTCGGTATCGCCGCCACGCAAGCCTCCGCCACCGCGGCCGGGTCCGCCACCGGCGTCGCCGAGCAGCGGGTGAAGGTATATGAGCTGATGACCAAGGACGGTGGGTTCTTCTACACCGCCAGCGAGACGGAGAGGCAGAACGCGATCGCCAAGCACGGCTGGTCCATGACGCAGACCCCGCTCTCCTACATTTCCCGCACCCCCTTCCCCGGCGGCAGACCGCTGTTCAGGCTCCGCTGGGAGAAGAAGGCGTCCTACATCGTCACGGGCTCCATCGCGGAACGCGAGAAGCTCGTGACTTCGGGCGACTTCCGGTATGAGGGGATTCTCGGCTATGCGCCGGGGTCGGCCGCCGCCGGGGGCGAGGTGAAGGTGTTCCGCTTGTCGAACAACAACAAGTGGCGCCTCGCGATCGAGTCGCACACCCAGAAGATCTTGGCTGATGAGCCGGGGTGGAAGCTCGACGGCCCCCTCCTGTTCCAGTTCGGTCAGGCGCGCTGATCAAGAAGTGGGCCCACAGCAAGACCACGTCAATGGAGAAGGACATGAGCAAACCGATCGAGCCGTTCCAGATCGACATTCCGCAGTCCGACCTCGACGACCTGATCTCCCGGCTCACCCATACCCGCTGGCCGGACCAGATGCGCGGCGTCGATCGGCGCCAAGGCATCCCACTGGACCGGGTCAAGGACCTGGCCACGTACTGGCGCACCGCATACGACTGGCGGGCCGCCGAGGAAAGGTTGAACCGGTTCCCGCAGTTCACCACCGAAATCGACGGCCAGCGCATCCACTTCCTGCACGTGAGGTCCAGCCGGCAGGACGCGCTCCCGCTGCTGATCACACACGGCTACCCGAGCTCGTTCGTCGAGTTCGAAAAGCTGATACCAGACCTGCTGGAGCGCGGTTTCCACGTCGTGATCCCGTCCCTGCCGGGGTTCGGCTTCTCCACGCCGGTCCGGGAGCCCGGCTGGGCGATGGCCCGAACCGCGCGCGCCTGGGTGGAACTGATGGCCACGCTCGGCTACGAGCACTACGGCGTGCACGGCGGTGACGTGGGTTCCGCCATCTCGGGCACGGTCGGCGGGCTGGACAGCGAGCATGTAGCCGGTGTCCACATCGTCACCGACCCGTACACCGCAGCGGCCAGCGCGACCTTCGTACCGTGGCTGGCAGACAAGCTGGATCCGCAGGATGCGATCGACAAGCTGGCCCTGCAGCGGATGGAGGACTTCCGCCGAAACGATTCGGGCTACCTGGCGATCCAAAATACTCGCCCGCAAACCATGGGGTACGGTCTGACCGACTCTCCGGCCATGCAGCTCGCCTGGATCGCGGAGAGCTTCGACAGCTGGACGAGCCTGCCGATCGACACCGATCAGCTGCTCACCAACATCAGCTTGTACTGGTTCACGGGCACGGGCGTGTCTGCGGCCCGGTTCCTGTACGAGCAGGCCCACTCACAAGACTGGGGCGCCCCGCCTTCGGTGCCGCAGGGATATTCGGTGTTCGGTGCGGACGCGACGGTGCGGCGCCTGATCGACCCTGCCGAGGGCACACACTGGGTGGAGCACGACCGCGGCCGGCACTTCCCGGCGATGGAGGCGCCCGAGCAGCTGGCCGAGGACCTGTCCGCCTTCTTCGAAGGTCTGCGGTGACGCAGATGCTGAGCCGGCGTGGCCTGAACCGGGCCACGCTGGCGCGCCAGTTCCTGCTGGAGCGTGTTGAGCTGCCGGCGCTGGAGGCGATCGAGCATCTGGCGGGGATGCAGTCGCAGGCTCCGCTCGCGCCGTATGTCGGCCTGTGGACGCGGCTGGTGGGGTTCCAAACGGCCGAGTTGTCCGCGCTGACCGTGGAGCGGGCCGCCGTACGCGCGCAGTTGATGCGCAACACCGTGCACCTGGTCAGCGCCCGCGACTGCCTCGGCTGGTACCGACTGTTCGAGTCGGTGCACTCAAGGGATTTCGCCGCCCACTTCGGTGGCCGTCTCAATGGAGTGGATCAGGCGGAGTTGCTGGGGCACGCCCGAACCCTCTTGGAGGAGAAGCCGCGTACTCGCGCCGAGCTGGGGGAGGCCCTCGCGAAACGCTGGCCCGACATTGATCCGAAGGTGCTGGCGTATGCGGCCACACACCATCTGGCGGTGGTCCAGGTCCCGCCACGCGGCCTGTGGGGCCGGTCGAGTCGGGCGGAGTGGAGCACGATCGAGACCTTTCTCGGTCGATGTCCGAATCCCGAATCGCAAGCCGAGGATCTGGTGCGCCGCTATCTGAACGGATATGGTCCCGCGAGCGTCGCCGACGTGCAGCGCTGGTCCGGGCTGAGCCGGCTGCGTGAGATCGTCGAGCGGCTCGACCTCGTCCGGTTCCGCGACGAGGAAGGACGTGAACTGTTCGACCTACCCGACGCACCGAGGCCTGACCCGGACACCCCCGCGCCGCCCCGCTTCCTGCCCGAGTACGACAACCTGCTGCTGTCGCACGCGGACCGGTCACGGGTGATCACGGGCAAGCGCCGAGTACCGTTGCCTCCGGGCAACGGCGCCAGGACCGGCACCCTGCTGGTGGACGGCATGTGGCGTGGTGTCTGGAGCTTGCGTGCCGGCAGAATCCACGTCGAGCCGTTCACGCCGCTGTCGTCGGCTGAGCGCGACGCCGTAGAGCCCGAGGCCGAGATGCTGCGCAGATTCCTCGACATCCGGCCTGGGTGAAGGGGGGCCGAGACACCGGCCGTCGCCAGGCGCGATCCTGATGATCGGCCCCGCCCGTCCACCGGCTCGAGCCCCATGACGACGGACAGAGCCGAGCCGAGCAGCTACCGCACGCCCCACTCCCCCAGCCTGTTCATGCCAGGAGATCGAGGAGGGCCTGCCCCCGATCCGTCAGGCACAACCGGACCTGCCTGCCGCGCTTCTCACGCGTGAGCAGCCCGGCGTCCTCGAGCTGCCGGCAGTGGTACGTGACCGTCCCGGGTGCGCAACTCAGGCGGGTGGCGACATCCCCCATGGTCGGCCGGCGCGCACACTGCCGGAGGATCTCGGCCCGCACCTCGCCGACGACGGCGTTCAACGCGTCGCTCGGGCCGTGGAGCGGCTGCTCCCGATCCCAGAGCGCGCGGACCGGATACCCGATCCACACGGGATCGGGCTCCTTGAGACCGAGCGCCGAAGCGTTCGTACCCGACACCATGGGCACCAGGACCAGACGCCGCTCCCCGAGGTCATGGTCACCGAGCTTCCCGCTGACATAGTGGAGATCCGTTCCGGACATGCGCCAGTGCGCGTTCAGGTCGGACAACACGACCTCCATGGTCCCGGTGACCGCCGCGATCCCGACGCGCTCGACCTCTTTGTCCCGCCTGAGCCGCGAACGCCGCCAGATCGGCTCGTGAACCCTCCACAGCGCCTCGTACGCCTGCGCGAAGGCCGTGGCGTACCGGTCCGGGCTGTACCAGACCGGCTCCCACCTGCGCGGCATCCCGCCCTCGCGGCGGAAGGCGTCCACGATCTCGTCCCGCAAGGCCTCGCGCGGCAGATCGCGGATCCGTTCCAACTGCCGGTCCACCCCCTCGTCAGCAAGGAGCTGGGTAGGCGCCAGGCCGTCGGGCACGTACGAGATCCCCGGGACGAACAGCGGACGCAGCAACCGCGCCGCGCTCTCGGGCACCGCCACGCGAAGCCGTGCGCGCATCTTCGGTGGCACCCCCTGGGGCCGTCCACCGAGGACGTCGCACAGCAAGGAGAAAAGCGTCGCACCGGGATGAGGCATCGCGGAAACCCGCAGCCGATCCAGCTTCCCCAGGCGTACCCGCGACCCCGACATGATGCTCCCCCTGGCAGGCACCACCGGCACCGAGGCCACAAACCTTATCAACCCTGGACATGGTTATGCGGTTGCAGGAACCCGCCTGCGTTCCAGCAACCAGCCCGGGAAGTACGAGCCCCGACGCAGCGCACCGAACGCGTCCCGCATGCAGATCCCCTGCTGAGACGGAGGCCGCCTACGGGTTCGGCGCCTGGTCCAAGCTGGTCTATCCGCGTGACCCGCCGGTCAACCCGGTGTCCAGGGAAAGCGTGAACAACAAGAGGCTGATGGCGATGCCGGCGGGCGAGCTCAAGAAGTGGCGCGCGGCCGACGACGCCTGCTTCGCCGAGGCGGCCGGGAAGCACCTGGGTCTCACCGTCACCTCGCAGCGGGGCGACTACCTCACCCAGCTCAACGCGGCACTGGACAAATCCGTGGCCACTCTCGACAAGGACGAGCGGCTCGCGCAGCTCGGCAAGCGGTTCGGCGCGTGCCTGGGCATCAGCGACACCAGGCCTTCGGCCCTGGCCGGACGCGGTCGGTCGGCGTTCACGAAGCAGGCCACGCAGGTCGCCAAGAAACTGCGCAAGCGCCCGCTGCCGAAGGTGCCCGAGGGCCGCACCCCGGCCCTGATGCCGCCGCTGAAGCCGGAGCAGGCCAAGCCGTACCTGGAGAAGGAGATCAAGGCGGCGCTGAAGGACCTGGAATGCGGCAAGTCCTTCTACGCCGCCTAGCGCACCGAACGTGCAGTCGCCGCCGTGCAGCCAGGACGGGGTCGGCAGTTGGAGCGTCTGGCAAGTGCGGCGAATGCCCTGGCCGAGGGAGATGGCCGCACCCTCGACTCGGCCCCCGGGGCAGTGCGGCGCCGCCCTCGGGCGGAGCGCCGTGCCCGGGCCGGGGGCCCGCACCTGTCGCCGGGCCAGTCGGTGACGTACCGGCACGTCGTCGGCCGTCTGCGGACCGTTCAGTTCTGCTGATCACACCTCGCCGTGGACCCCGCTTCACGCAGATCGAAGCGGGGTCCTCCGTGTTCACGAGCCGGTGGAGCGTTCGTGGGCGATGCGCTCGCGCACCTGATCCCACGCGACGGGCAATTGGTCGGCGGGCAGCGTCCAGAAGACGAATGTGGACTCTTTCATCACGGCACGCTGGCGCCGCATGGTCGACTTGTGCGGTTCGGCGGCGGAGTAGGCGTACACGGCGGCTTTGTCGTTCCAGGCGGAGACAGTCCAGAAGGTGCGCTTGAGCAGCTCGGCCTTCAAGGAGACCCCCAGCGCGCCAGGCGCTTGCCGGGCCTGGCGGAGCAGCCTCAACGAGGCCACGAGGAATCCCGGCACCTGACGCAACGACCTGACCTCCAGCCGCGAAGCCATGATCAACGTTTCAGGGTGGGCGGGGACGCCGACACGGGTCCAGGGCACGGTGGGCATCAGGAACCTTTCGAAAATGAGAGACAGAGCGGGTCACGCGGTTCTGACCTGGCGACGCCGGGCGCCAGGGGCGATGCCGTACTCCCGCTTGAACGCCTTGGCGAAGGCGAACTCCGTGCTGTACCCCGTCTGCGCGGCGACGGTGGTCAGCGGGATGTCGGAGTCCCGCAGGAGTCTGGCGGCCAGTGTCATGCGCCAGCGGGTCAGGTAGGCCATGGGCGGCTCGCCGACCAGGGCGGCGAACCTCTTGGCGAAGGCGGCACAGGACAGGCCGGACCGTACGGCCAGCGACTCGACCGTCCATGCCGCCGAGGGAGTGTCGTGGATCGCGGTCAGTGCGGCACGACCGCGGAGTCACACAGCGCGGCCGACCAGCCTCGGGCGGACGCGGGCTGCTCTTCCAGCCAGGCGCGCAGGATGTACGGTTTGCCCTGGACCTGGCCGGACTCCAGCACCTCGTACGCCTTGCCCGCCTCTTCCAGCGGGAAGGTCTGCTCGACATACGGGCGCAGCCGGCCGGCCTCGACCAGCTCGGTGATGGCCTCCAGCGCCGCGTAGTCGGGCTCGCCGAGCCCCCGGGCGAAGCGCCGGCCGGCCGCCTCCACCTTCGCGGCCAACTCAGCGTTGGCGTGATCCATGATGCTGACGAGCACGCCGCCGGGCTTGAGGACGGCCAGCGAGCGCTCACCCTGCGAGTTGGAGTCGAAGACGACGTCGACCATGTCCTCCAGGTCGCCGAGGACCTCGGTGAAGTCGACGGCCCGGTAGTCGATCGCCTCGTCGGCGCCGAGGGACCGGACGAACTCGTGCTTGCCGGCACTGGCCAGCGCGATCACGTACGCGCCCCTGGCCTTGGCGATCTGCACGGCCAGGTGGCCGACCCCGCCCGCGGCCCGGTGGATCAGCACCCGGTCATCCTGGCCGACCCCGGCCGCGTCCACGAGGCCCTGCCAGGCGTGAGTCCAGCCAGTGGCAGTGCCGCGGCGTGGACGTGGTCGATACCGGCGGGCTTGCGGGCGACCTGGCGCGAGGGCGTGGCGACGTAGTCGGCGTAGCCGGTCGCGACCCTCGGGAAGAACGGCATGCCGTACACCTCCTCGCCCACCTTGTACCTGGCGCCGGGGGCCGCCTCCACCACGACGCCGGAGATGTCCCAGCCGACGCCGAACGGCGGCTCGCCGAGCAAGGGGTAGGCGCCCGAGCGCACGGCGGCGTCCACCGGGTTCAACCCGCTGGCCCGCACTTGGATCACCACTCCGCCGGACATCGGTGCGGGCCGCTCGACCTCGACGACCTGCAGCACCTCGGGACCGCCGAAGGCGGTCTGGATCACAGCACGCATGGGAGCACTCCTGATCATGGGGTTGGTGCGATCCACGGTAGGCAGCCCTGCAGGTCCGCGGAATGCCCGCCCGTCTTCGGCACATGTCCCAACGTCTTCCGACAGGCTGATACGTTGAGCGACGCCTGCCGCTCATGCCCGGAGATCTCCCCATACAGCGCAGCAGGCCCCGGCCAAGCTGCGGCCCGGCTACGCCAAGTTCCCCAGAGACTCTTCCGTACGTCACCCGAAATGCCAGAGTGACTCACGACAAGGCGCCGACCAGCCAGGACGAGCTGGTCGGCGCTCGCTCATGAACAGGGGATGCCGTTGAACGACATGGAAGAGCACTATTGGGACATCGCCGCCTACTTCTCCGAAACCCTGTGCATCACCTGGTGCGAGGGACTCACCCTCGACGAGGTGGCCGTTGTCCTCGGCAGCGGCCCGGACACCGGCCTGCGATACGACCTGGTCGAGGCGGAGAACGCCGGCTACGAAGCGCGAGAGGAGGCCGGCGGCGTCGCCTGCAGCGCGATCGCCGGGCAGCTCGGCTCCTGGCTGGTCGTCGTGGAGCCCGATTACGGCGACACCGGCTCCGATCATGAAACCCTCCGTGCGCTGTCCACGAAAGGCAAGGCCCTCAACGTCTACTCAGGCGTCAACAGCCACAGCCTCGACTACTACATGAATTCGCGGCCGCTGACCATTCTCCAATTCATGGAGTGGGGAGAGGAGCCTTTCTACCGGCAGGGCGAGCAGCCGCACCTGCTGGACGATCTCATCGGAGACTTCTCCGGCAAGCGGGCCACGGACTTCCGGGCGTTCGCGCTGGCGCTGGCCGAGCGGATGACGGGCGTCCGCCTGACCCACGACTGGCTGTTCGGCAAACCCTGCCGATCCGCGCAGATCGCGATCTCGGACGGCCGTACCAGCTAGCCGGACGCCTTCTGGCTGGTGTCGATCGCGCGCTGGTAGCGCTGCGTCAGTGTGCGCAGCGCGCCCACGAGCTCCGGCGAGTCCACGATCGTGAAGTCCGCGTCCAGCATGCCCAGATAGAGGGCGAGCATCTCCGGATGGTCCGAGCCCGGCTCGAACGCACACTAATCCTCACCCAGGGACTGCACCTCCACCGGGATCGGCAGCCGACCCCGCACGTACGAGGCGGGCGCGTGCACGATCACCCGCGCCCGGTATCGCCAGGTCGCCTCGCCGACGCCGCGTGCCAGGTACGCCAGGCGTCCCGGTCCACGTCCCAGGCCACCAGGTACCAGCGCCGCCGGTCGTTCACCAGGCGGTACGGCTCCACCGAGCGCCGGCTGGCCGTGCCGGAATGCGCCCGGTAGTCGAACCGGAGCCGCTCATGGTCCCGGCACGCACTCGCGATCATGGTCAGCACGTCGGGATCCACCTGCGAGCCGCGCGACGGCATCGGCAGCGCGTACGACTGGAATGCGCTCACCCGGTGGCGCAGCCGCGAGGGAAGCACCTGCTGCAGCTTTGCCAGCGCACGCATCGAGGTCTCTTCGATCCCCGCGATCGAGCCGCTCGCGGCGGTACGCAAGCCGATCGCGACCGCCACCGCCTCATCGTCATCCAGCAGCAGCGGCGGCAGGGCACCGTCCGAGCCGACCGGTACCCGCCGGCCACACCCGGCCGCGCATCGACCGGATAGCCGAGCGCGCGCAACCGGCCGATGTCGTTGCGGATGGTACGGGTGGTGACGCTGAGCCTGGTCGCGAGCTCGGTACTGGTCCAGTCGCGCCGGGCCTGCAACAGGGACAGCAGGCGCAGCAGCCGCGCCGAAGTTTCCAGCATTCTTCGATCCTGACGACAATCCAGGAACGAGCCTTTCCGTTGATGTTCCTAGTCTTCTCCGCGTGAGCACAAGAGCTCTCATGCAGCGCCCGGCCGTACCAGCCCCGTTGACGAGGAGAAGCACGGTGAGCGACAGCATCCAGCCCTTCCGCATCGAGATCCCCCAGCCCGACGTCGACTACCTGCGTGACCGGCTCGCCAACGCCCGCTGGCCCGGCGAACTGACCGGCGCGGAGTGGACTCGCGGCGTGCCGCTGGGCTATCTGAAGGATCTCGCCGAGTACTGGCGCACTCAGTACGACTGGCGCGCCCAAGAGGCGCAGCTCAACCGGTACCCACAGTTCACCACCGAGATCGACGGCCAGCGCATCCACTTCCTGCACATCAAGTCCGACCGGCCCGATGCCAAGCCGCTGCTGATCACCCACGGCTACCCGAGCTCCGTCGCCGAGTTCCTGCACCTGATCGAGCCGCTGGTCGACCCTGCCGAGGGCCAGGCCTTCCATGTCGTCGCGCCGTCGCTGCCCGGCTATGCCTTCTCGACCCCGCTGAGCGCGACCGGCTGGGCGATGGGTCGCACCGCACGCGCCTGGGTCGAGCTGATGGGCCGCCTCGGCTACGAACGGTACGGCGTTCACGGCGGCGACGTCGGCGCCGGCGTGTCCGGCATGGTCGCCGGTCTCGACGGCGACCATGTCATCGGCGTACACGTCGTGACCGATCCGCTGACCGCCGCGAACGTCGCCACCTTCATCCCAGGGATGGCCGACCGACTCGACGCGAACGACCCGGTCGACAAGCTGATCCTGAGCCGGATGGACGCGTTCAGCAAGGAAGGTTCCGGCTACCTGGCGATCCAGAACAGCCGGCCGCAGACCATCGGCTACGGCCTGGTCGACTCACCGCTGCTGCAGCTCGCCTGGATCGCCGAGAAGGTCCACGAGTGGACCGACCTGCCGGTCGACCGCGACCAGCTTCTCACCACGGTCAGCCTGTACTGGTTCACCGGCTCCGGCGCCACCGCCGCGCACACGCTGTACGAGCAGGCGCACTCGTCCGACTGGGGCGCGCCGCCCGCCGTACCGCAGGGCTTCGCGGTCTTCGGCGCGGACGAGACGGTGCGCAAGCTGGTCCCCGCGCCGGCTGACGCGCACTGGAGTGAGTTCCAGCGCGGCAAGCACTTCCCTGCGATGGAGGCCCCGGCCCTGCTGGCGGCGGACCTGCAGGCCTTCTTCGGGCCACTGCGGTGACCGATGTGGTGAGCCGGCGTTGCCTCAACCAGGCCACGCTGGCTGGCCAGTACCTTCTGGAGCGCGCGCCGGCACGGGCGATCGACGCGACCGAGCACCTGGGCGGGATGCAGTCCCAGGCGCTGACCGAGCAGCGTCAGGTGGTACGGCTGCACCTGATGCGCAACACCGTGCATCTCGTCAGCGCGACTGCCTGGGCTGGAGGTCAGAGCGACGCCCCACTCCTTGAACAGCTGGCCCAGGGTGGAGGTCGCACCCCGCTTGTCGGTCTCGATGTGGATCGCACCGCGAGTGTCATGGGTGTGCGGCGTGGACATGTTCCCGCTCTTCGGGTCCACCCCGATACCGGCCGCCACGGGGACCGGCTTCCCATTGACGAGGACGTCGAGGCCGGAGCGGGCCACGGAGGCGACCCGCCATCCGGAGGGCTCGGCGCGGCAACCGTGCCGGCCACCACGGAGCGACCTGGGGCGGCTGCCTGCGCGTCCGACACGAGGCCGTAGACGCATCCCACCAGGACGAGAGCCGCGGCGGCGGCCACCAACTCGGGGTCCAAACAGTGACGCCGCCGCCGCGGTGGCTGATGCGGTGAGCGCACCCATGTCAGGCTGCGCCGAACCTGGTCGGCGTGCGTCACGCTCATCAGACGCCACCCCAAGGTGTGCCCCGGTGCGCCCTCGTTACACCTAAGCAACTTAGGCGAATCGAGGAAGCTCACTGAGTCGGTGGCTCGATGGCGAGTGCGGTGAGCAGGTGATGACGGCCACGTAGGTGAGCCCGTTCGTGAGCGCGCACCGCCGCCAGCCGCCGGTCCGCAATCAGGAGGCATGCCGCGACTCCTGGCTTCCCCCACGGCCGCAGGCAACGCTTCGAGGCTGTGCCAACGACCCGTCCAGCACGACAAAGCGTCTGACCAGGTCCGACAGAGGTCCGACCGGTCGTAACGGCGGCGTTCACCCTCCACGCGGGCCGGGGACAGGACCCCTATCGACTCCCAGTGCCTGAGTACGTGCGCGGCCACGCCGAACGACTGCAGGCCTTCCGCGGGGGGTTCGTCGACCAATGAGACGTGCCTGCCCACGCGAACGTGCCCCATCGGATGCCCGCGATCTTCACCCAGGCCATCAATGGCAGTCGGCCACGGTCACTGCCCGATCATCGGCTGTCTTCACAGACTCTGAATGATCAGGCAGTGGGCCATCTCATGCGACCTGTCATAAGTACAGTGCTATCCCATCCTTAGTCGATCTTTTCTCTTCTGCGCACGCTCCCGTAGTACTCGTCAAGCATCGTACGGAGCTCCGGACGGTCGGTGAGCTGGATCGACTGGATGACGTGGGCCACTTCGGGGCCGGTGAAGGCGCCTTTCTTGCCCTGGCAGATGCGGTTGGTCAGCTCGAAGAGGATGTTCTTGGCCAGGGCGTCCGGGGTTCCGTTCGAGGCACAGTCGAAGGAGACGGTGACCGTGGTCGCGGTGGGCGTCGACTCGAAGGTCAGGTCCTGGGTGTCGTCGGGCGTTGCCGGCCGCGGGTGCGTCCCGGGATCGTCCTTGGTGCGTTGCTCCGGGGCGCGGTTGAGTCCGCCTCTCGGCTCGGGGCCGAGCCTGAGGACGAGGTAGGTGTTCACCACGCTCATCAGGGTTTCGAGCTGGGCGAAGAGCTCTCTCAGCAAAGCGGTGAGCAGGCCGGGGTCTGAAGGCAACTGCAGCACCCGCAGCTCCTCGGTGGCGATCTTGGCGATCCGACCGTTCGCGGCCATGCCGATCAGATCCCAGACGCGGACCCAGGCACGGAGCACCCGCGAGCTCATCAGCGCGTGCACCTGCCCCAGCGAGTCGCCGGCGCCCTCCCGCAGCGCCTTGACCTCACCGGCGTTGAGCTGGCCCGGCATCCCGCCGATCAGGTTGATGACCACCTGCTCGTAGTTGGCCGCGTTGAGGAGAGCCAGCTTCGGCGGCAGCAAGTAGTGGGCGTGGGCTTCGCGGTAGGCGAAGTCGACAGTCGGCTTCGCCTCGAGCGTGTGCGAACCCTCGTGCACGAGTGTGGAGGCGGCCTTCACGTCGGACACGAGGTGCGGGCGGAACTCGGAGCTCAGGTCGATGCACGCGTCCGCGCCGCTGCCCCGCGCGAGCGCCCCCATCGAGCTGGGCAGCGCCGGGTTGTAGAGCATCCCTTTGCTCTTGTCGTCCGAGCGGGCATGGATGGCCTGCAGTTGCCGGAGGATCTCCCTGAACCGAGGGACGGCCGCCGCGGCCTCGTCCCCGAAGCAAGTGTGCACACTCGCCATCGCCCCCGGGGAATCCGTCTCGATCGGGACGACCACCCGCTCCTCGACCAGCTTCAGCAACCGGCTGATCCACGGGCTCCCCGCCACCGGGGGGAAATCCTCCGCGGACTGCTGCGCCTGGGGGGCTGCGGGGGCGAGAAGCTGGTTGAGATCAGTGACGAACTGCGGCAGCTCTGCCGCCCTGCGGCGCGCTGCATCGTCCTTGGTTTCCTGCCGACGGACGAAGCCGAGCTCGCTCCACTGGACGACGAGCCGCTGGTAGGCGTCGCCACGCGTGGCCTGCTTCGCGAGGGCAGCCTCGATCAGCCGGCAGTAGGAGGCGTAGACATTGTCTTCGTTCGCCGCGATCTGCTCTAGCAGCGCGCGAGTGGGGTAGGGGATCATGCCACCGTTGTAAACCCCCGGGATCGGTTCCTGATTGCCGATCGCTTGCAGACGGCGACAGATCAGGAGTGAGTGGTCGGCGGAGGAACGTGCACAACCAGGTGCGAATCAGCATTGACGCGCCGGTCGACGACGGAGCCTGATGGGCGTGGGGTGCTAGATGAAGACCCGCCAGATAGTTGTCGGGGAGAACCGATCCCAGTCGGTGAGCCGCGGATTGCCGATCACGCCGATCCCACGGACAGGTCGATCCCCGGGTGAGGGATCACCAGGAGTGGCCCGATGGCGAGCACCGCGATCACCGTGCTCTGCGCCAGCACGTTGCCCACGTTGAGCACGGTGAGGAACGCGGGCGCCTCGATGGTCATGTCACCGCTCCGGGCGGGTCGTCGTGAGTGGCCGGCGACGTCGTTCACACATGGCCGGACGGGATGTCCGGGCACGCGTCCGGGCTCCCTGCGGACAGGGATTCGCCGGGGGCGACGTCCACCCGCTTCCCCGACTCGTACGAGCGGATCACGGCGTGCGCGAGCGCGAGCGCGCGACGACCGGCGCGGGCGTGGACGGGCGGCGGATGCCCGGCGCGCAGGGCGACGAGCACCTCGTCGACGTGCCGGTCGAAGGTGGCGTGGAAGCCCCGGTCTGTGTCGTTGAAGTAGCCGGCCTGCCACACCCGGCTCGTCTCGTCCCCTGCCGGCGTGTAGGTGTAGCGGCGGACGGTGTCCTCGACGAGGATCCGGCCACCGGTGCCGTTGATCTCCAACAGGTGGGTTCCCGGATAGGTGTACGACGAGTCGTAGGTGCCGAGGAGCGTTCCCACCGCCCCGCTCGCGAACCGCGCGGCGATCGCCATCGTCGTGTACGGCGGCCCGCCGGTCATCTCGGCCGTCACGGACGCGATAGGGCCGCACAGGTGCTCGACCATGTCGAAGCCGTGGCACTGGGTCTCGATGAGGTTGGCGTGGGGGTGCCGGCTGGTGCCGGCCTCTCCGCCGAATCGCCAGGTCGCGAAGACCAGCCGGCCCAGCTCGCCACGCTCGATGGCGGCCGCCGCCAGCCGTACGGGACGGGCGTAGCGGTGATTGAAGTTGATGGCGAAGAACAGCCCGCGGGCCTCGGCCTCGGCGATCAGGACGTCCGCCTCCTCCATCGAGAAGACCAGCGGCTTCTCGACCAGCAGCGGGATCCCTGTCTCGATCAGGAGCCGGGTAGTGGCGAAATGGTCCTCGTTCGGCAGGCACACGGAGATCAGGTCGGGCTGCTCCCGGGCGATCATCTCCTGGACGTCGAGATAGGGGCGCACGCCGAACCGGCGGGCGCGCTCGGCGGTGCGCTGCTCGGTCCGCCCCACGATGGCGCACAACGTGGCGTCCTCGCGGCCGGAGAAGACACGTGCGTGGTGGAAGCCCCACCAGTCGCCGGTACCGACCACCGCGACCCTGGTCCGATTGCCGTTCACTGTCGTCTCCTCCTTGCCAGGGCCGCCTGGACGAGCACGACCAGGACGAGGAAGGTGCCGCTGACCACCTGCTGGTAGGCGGAGCTGAGCGTGCCCACCTGGTTGATCAGGTTCTGGATCACCTTGAGCAGCAGCACGCCCGCAAGGGTCCCGCCGAGCGTTCCGGCGCCGCCGGTGAGCAGCGTGCCGCCGATCACGACGGCCGCGATGGCCTCCAGCTCCCTGCCCTCGCCGAGGGTGGGCAGCCCAGAGGCGGTCTGCGCGGCGATGAGGACTCCCGCGAGGCCGGCCAGCAGCGAGCTCAGTACGTAGACCCGGACTCGGATGCGCGCCACCGGGAGCCCCATGAGCTCGGCGGCGTGCCCGTCCCCATTCCCGGCGGCGAAGACCCGCAGGCCGAACCGGGTGCGGTTGAGCACCACGCCGGCCGCTGCGAAGGCCGTGAGGGCGATCAGCACCGGGACCCCGACGCCGAGGACATTGGCCTGTCCGATCCGGGTGAGGGCCAGGTCGGCCGGGATGATGTAGACCCGGTTGCCCTCCTGCGAGACCGCGAAGGCCAGCCCTCGGGCGAACAGCAGGGTCGCGAGGGTGACGACGAACGGCGCGAGGCGGGCCCGCCCGACCAGCACCCCGTTCACCAGGCCGATCAGACCGCAGACCGCCAGGGGCAGCAGGACCGCGCCCGCCGTCCCCCAGCGGGAGCCGTACGCCGCCAGGACACCCGACAACGCGAGAACCGATCCGACGGAGAGATCGATACCGCCGGCGAGGATCACGAACGTCATGCCTGTCGCGACCAGCAGCAGGTAGGAGGCGTCCAGCGCGATGGCGCCGAGGTTCCCCGGCCCGGTGAAGCTCGAGCCGAAGGTCAGCGTCCCGAGGAGCACCACGAGGGCGAGCACCAGGGCGGCCCCGTGCCTCCGGGCGAGTGACGCCAGCCGCGTCCGCCCGGTGCCGGCGGCCGGAGAGAAGGGGGCGGCACGTTCCGCCTGTCCGGTCGTCACGTCCCGCTCCTGTCCCGCTGCGCGTACACGGCGGCCACGATGATCGCCGCCTGGATCATCCGGGCGGTCGAGTCGTGCAGGTCGTGCTGGATGACCGTGGCGATGATGAGCTGCATCAGCAACGCGCCCATCAGCGTGCCGAGGATCCGGACGCGGCCTCCGGCAAGAGGCGTGCCCCCTACGACCACGGCGGTGATGGCGCTCAGCTCGATCAGCAGCCCGGTGAACGAGGGGTCGCTCGCGCCCTGCCGCCCGGTCGTGAGCACTCCGGCCATCGCCGCGAGCACCCCGCTGATCACATAGACCGTGACCAGCGTCCGCCTCACGGGCAGGCCGGCCAGGAGCGCCGCGGGCCGGTTGCCGCCCACGGCCAGCAGCCTGCGGCCGAACGCCGCGCGGCGCAGGACGAACCCGGCGGCGGCGGCCACCGTCAGGGCCGCCAGCACGGGCAGGGGGACCCCCAGCACCTGCCCGCCGCCGATGGCGGTCAGCGTGGGATCGAAGATCTCGACGAGCCTGCCGTCCGCGACCACGAGTGCCGTCCCCCGTCCGGCGACGAGCAGCCCGAGGGTGGCGACGATCGGCTGGATGCCGTAGGCGACCAGCCCGCCGTTCACGAGTCCCACGGCGCCGCCGGCGAACACCGCGACGGCGATGGCGGGCCAGATCCCGTAGCCGAGGTAGAGCGGCAGCAACGCCGCCGCGATGGCCATCGTGGAGCCGACCGACAGGTCGATGCCTCCAGTGCCGATCACCAGTGCCATGCCGAGGGCGACGATGGCCACCGGGGCCACCTGGACGAGCTGGAGCCGGAGGTTCGCCACCGTGGCGAAGTTCGGCGTGAACACCAGGTTGAACGACAGCAGGAGGCCGAGGGCGAGGTAGACCCCGTAATCGGACAGCCAGGTCACCCGTCCCGCCACGCGGGTGCGGCCTTCGGGAACGGAAACCGCCTGCACCGCGCCGCTGGCGACCGCGGGGCTGCCGGCGGGCACATGGTGTCCGGGGGATGCAGAGCTGTCGGCAGGCGTGGGGGTCGAGGCGGGAGTCCCGTTGGCCGGCTCAGTCATCGAAGCGCCCACCGGCAGCTCCGTCCGAGTCGGCCGCAGCGATCAGCTCCATGATCGGCCGCTCGCCGATCTCCGCACCGCGCAGGACGCCGGCCGCCGTCCCGTCCCGCAGGACCACGACGGTGTCGGCGCCCTCCACGATCTCCTCCAGCTCCGCCACCAGCAGCACGCCCAAGCCCTCTTGGGCGAGCTCGTCGATGAGCGCCTGAATCTCGGCCTTGGCGCCGATGTCGATGCCCCGCGTCGGCTCGTCAAGGATCAGCACCGCGGGATGGAGACAGAGCATGCGGGCGAGCAGCACCTTCTGCTGGTTGCCTCCGGACAGCTCGCCCACCTTCTGGTCGGGCGAGGACACCTTGATTCTGAGGCGGCGGATGAACGCGTCGACGACGCGGTCCCGCGCCCGGCGGGACACCAGCCCGCCCCGGGTGAGGCGGGGCAGCGCCGCCAGCGTGATGTTGTCGCGGACCGACAGCCCCGGCACGACGCCCTCGGCCTTGCGGTCCTCCGGCACCATGCAGACACCCGAGCGGATCGCGATGGCGGGGTTCCACCGCCGGCGGGCGCGCCCGGCCACTTCCACCGACCCGGCGTCGAGGGGGTCGGCGCCGAACACCGCTCTCGCCGTCTCCGACCGGCCGGAGCCGAGCAGGCCCGCGAGTCCCACCACCTCGCCTGGGCGTACCTCGACGGAGACGCCGTGCAGGGCGTGCTCGCGCACCAGGGACTCGGCGCGCAGAACCGGCGCGGCGCGGCCCACCTCGTGGGCCTCGCCGAAGCTCGTCACGCCGCGGCGCACCTCGGCGACCGGCCGGCCGAGCATCGCGGCGACCAGGCCGATGCGGGAGGTCTCCCGGACGGGACCGGTGCGGACCAGACGGCCGTCACGCAGGACGCTCACCCGCTGGCAGACACGGAAGACCTCATCCAGCTTGTGAGTGACGTAGAGGATCGCTATGCCCTGCTCACGCAGCACCTCGATGACCTCCGCGAGCCGGTCCACCTCGCGCGGGGCCAATGAGGAGGTCGCCTCATCCATGATCACCAATCGGGCGCGCGCGCTGACCGCACGGGCGATCGCCACCATCTGCCGGATGCCGAGACCCAGCTCGCCGAGCGGCCGGCGGACGTCCACGGCCACGCCGTACCGGGCGAGGACCTCGGTGGCTTCCCTCCGCAGCCGCGACCGGTCGAGCAGCCCCAAGCGAGTGATCGGTTCCCTGCCGAGGAAGAGGTTGTCGGCCACGCTCAGCAGCGGGGCGAGCTCCACCTCCTGGTAGATGGTGCTGATCCCGGCGTCCTGAGCGTCGGCGGGCCCGGAGAAGGACACCGGCCGGCCGAGGTGGCGGACCGCGCCACCGTCGGGCCTGTGCACCCCGGTGAGCACTTTGATCAGCGTGGACTTCCCCGCCCCGTTCTCACCCACCAGTGCGTGGGCCTCGCCGGCGTCGAGCCGCAACGAGACGTGGTCGAGGGCGAGGGTCCCGCCGAACCGCTTGGAGATGGCGTGCGCCTCGCACACCGGTTCATTCATGTGTCCGCTCCTGGACGTCATGCGGGCGGCCTGGGCCGCCCCGGGCTCAGTAGGCGTTCGGCAGCTCGACCTTGGCGTTCTCGGGGGTGTATTCCTTGTCGGAGATGATCGTCTTCTCCGGTACGCCCTTGCCGGCGTAGAAGTCCTCGATCGCCTGGAAGGCCAGTGGCCCGAATCGTGGGTTCGACTCGATGACCGCGGCGATCCAGCCGTCGACGATGCCCTGGACCGCGCCACGGGTGCCGTCGATCGTGACGATCTTCACGTCTCCCGGCTTCTTGCCCGCCGCCTTGAGCGCGGCGACGGCGCCGAGGGCCATCTCGTCGTTCTCCGCGTAGATGGCGCTGATGCCGGGGTTGGCGGAGATGAGCTGCTCGGTGACCGCGCGGCCCTTCTCACGGGTGAAGTCGCCGGTCTGCTCGGCCACGACCTTCAGTGCCGAGCCCTTCGCGGCGAGCTGATCCTTGAAGCCCTTGGTCCGGTCGATGGTGACGTTCACCCCTGAGGCTCCGAGCAGGATCGCTACCTCTCCCTTGTCTCCCGTCGCGGTGATCATCGCATCGGCGGCTCGGGCGCCCTGCTTGACGAAGTCGGAGCCGATCCAGCCGATGTAGTCGACGCAGGCCTTCTTGGTGGTGAGCAGCCGGTCGATCGTCATGATCGGGACCTTCGCGTCCTGGGCCGCCTTGAGCGCGGGGTCGAGCCCTTCGGAGTTGAGCGGGGAGATGATCAGGATCTTGGCGCCCTGGGCGATCATGCCTTGGATGTCGGCGATCTCCTTGTTGAGGTCCGACTGCGCGTTCGTCGTGATCAGCTTGATGCCCCGCCGGGCGGCCTCGTCCTTGATCGACCGCGTCTCGGTGATCCGGAACGGGTTCGCCTCCTTCTCCGACTGCGCGAACCCCACGGTGACGTTCTTCAGGTCGAGCTTGGGAACGCCGCCGTTGTACCGCTCCGGGGCGCACCGCGACGCGTCTCCAGAGGTCGCCTCCACCTGCTGCTGGGCGGACGCGCCGGCGTCCGCGGGGCCGTCGCCTACCGACTTGGTGCACGCGCTCAGCGTGAGCACCAGCAGGCCCACGACGGCTGTGGCCGTTGTTCTCCAAGGCATCGAGTGACCCCTCCTTCCGAGGGAACAAGCCTGTTCACTGCCAGGATTTGCCCACTTTTGACAGGAACTTGGAGGAATTATAGGCGTGGCGAACGTAGATACGTCAATACGTGTCGGTGAATGTCACGCGACGTCAGAGGCCTCGCGCGCCCGACCTGCATACATACGGAGGTGGCGCAAGTGAGGATACGAGCAGCCCGCTATCCGCTAGCGAGACCTGTCACTTCAGGTCAGAACTCATCGATTCATGTCAGCGATGTGGACGTCGACCTGTGCCTGGACGAGCCGGTCGACCATGACGGGATCGGCCTTCGAGTCCGTGACCAGGATCCTGATGCGCTCGGTGGCCACGGTCTGGCACATCGTGTCATGACCGATCTTGGAGTGGTCCGCGAGGACGACGACCTCGCGGCCGGCCGCGGCGAGGGCCTGGTCGGTGGCCGCGGCGAAGACGTTGGGCGTGGTCAGCCCTCTCTCGGGGGTGACGCCGTCGCCCGACAAGAAGGTCTGCGCGCCCCGCAGACCCTCCAGGTGCTGCTCGGTGATCGGCCCCACGAAGGCGTGGATGGACCGGCGCAGCGTGCCGCCCAGCGCGACGACTTCGACATGGGGCGCGTCCATGAGCGCCTCGACCACCAGGGTGGAGTTGGTGACGACGATGAGGGACGGCAGCTTGGCGAGCCGGCGGGCCAGCGCCGCGGTGGTCCGCCCGGGACCGAGCAGGACGGCGGTGCCGGGCTCCACGAACGTCGCGGCGTGGTCGGCGATGGCCTCCCGCTCGGCCGCCACCACGTCCGGGCTGGCCGGGCGCGGCCCGGCGGACTGGACGGGCCGCGTCACGCCGCCCCGGGTGGCGTGCAGCAGGCCCTCGCCTACCAGCGAGCGCAGGTCACGCCGGACAGTCGACTCCGATGTGCCGAGCGCGCCGGCCAGCTCCTGGAACGAGGCGTATCCATGCTCATGCACGTGCTCCAGGATGCGGCGTCGCCGCTCTGCGATCAGCATGGGACCGGGCTCACCCATCTATGGTCGGGCTCCTCTGGGACGCTACTTTACTCCAGAAGTTGTCAACAGCGGTCAATCGCCGAAAGCGGGCGTATGCCGCGTCGTACGGCTCACGCTCACCGGCCGGCGTGTAGACCCGGGGCGGGAACGACCGGCGGACCACCTCGCGCAACTCTCCAAGCGAACCGATGCCCTCGTGCGCCATGACCTGGACGAGAAGATTGCCGATGCCGGTCGCCTCGACCGGCCCCGCGAGCACGGGCCGACCACCGATGTCCGCGGTGAGCCGGCAGAGCGTGACGCTGGCGGCGCCGCCACCGACGAGATGCACGGCCTCGACCGGGCGGCCCGTCAGCTCCTCGGCCTGATCCAGGACCAGGCGGTAGGAGCACGCCAGGCTCTCCAGGATGCAACGCACCGTCGCGGCCCGGCTCCCGGGCACCGGCTGGCCCGTCGCGCGGCAGAACGCCGCGACCCGGGCCGGCATGTCCTCCGGCTCGAGGAAACTCAGGTGAGCGGGGTCGATCAGCGGGCCGAAGGCGGGCGCGGCCGCGGCCTCGGCGACCAGGTCCGCATACGAAGCGCGGGTCCCCCAGGCCCGGCGGCACTCCTGGAGCAGCCACAGGCCGTTGAGGTTGCGCAGGAACCGCACGGTGCCCAGCACGCCGCCCTCGTTGGTGAACCCGGCGAGCCGGGACTCGGGCGTGGTGATGGGCTCCGCCGTCTCCACGCCGACGAGCGACCACGTGCCGCAGGAGACGTACGCGACCGCGCCGGAAGAGCCGCTCGGACCCGAGACGACGGGGAGCGCCGCCACCGCCGACGCGGTGTCATGACCGGCCACCGCGACCACGACGGCCTCGCCGGGCCTGCCGGATGCGTCCCGCAGCGGACCGGCGACCGTGCCCGGCTCGACGACCTCTCCGCCGAACAGCCGCGACGGCAGCCCGAGCCGGGCGATGAGATCGCCGGCCCAGCGGCCGGTCCGGGCGTCCAGGAGCTGGCTGGTGCTCGCGATCGTCCGCTCGGTGAGCGTCTCGCCGCTCAGCCAGAGGGTGAACAGGTCCGGCAGCATCACCAGCCGATCGGCGGTGTCCAGCAGCGGCGACCCGGCGTGCGCGAGGAGCTGGCACGACGTGTTGATGGGCAGCGGCTGCACCCCCGTCACCTCGTACTGCTCCTGGGAGGAGACCAGGGAGGTCAGACCCACGGTGTAGGGGTCGCGATGGTGCCGGGGGTTGGCGACGAGCCGCTGGTCGCGATCGAGCAGCCCGAAGTCGTTGCCCCACGCGTCCACGCCCACGCTGACGACCCGACGTTCACAGGCGACGCGCCCGATCCCGGCACGCGCCTCCGCCAGCAGGCGCAAGACGTCCCAGTGGAGGCCGCCGAGAACGCGGACCGGCACGTTGGGAAAGCGGTGGGCCTCGCTCACCACGAGACGCTCGCCGTCGAACTCACCCGCGAGCACCCGGCCGCTCTCAGCCCCGAGGTCCACGGCGACGTAGGTGGGCACAGGCCGAGCCTATCCCGCTCACGGCGCCCGGAAGGTGCCGCAAGGTCACGGTTCGAAGGCTGCGGGGTCGGCCCCGGCGCGTCCGGCTCGATCAGATGAAGCCCGGGTGAAGCCAGTGATCGGGGGTCTCGCCGCGATCTCGTCGTTGGAGAGCGAATCGCTGTTCGCCCGGGAGTCCTCACATGCCTCATCGAGGCCTACATCGCCCAGCCCACGGGCGGGCAGCCGGCGAGCCTGGACGCCCTCACCGAGCGGGAGAGCGAGGTCCTGGCCTTGGTCGGTCGTGGGCGGCCCCGGTGAGGGTCCGCAACGTCGAAGCGCGGTTCACCGCAACGCCGGCGGACGGGACCATCCGAGACTGGCGGTCTCCCAACTCCCGGCTCTCGGGCACGTCTCTCTCACGAGAACACAATCATGCTGGAGAGTGTCCATGGGCGCGACAAGCGATCCTCCATGATCGATGATCACTCGCGATTCGACATGAGAGTGATTCGCTGTTCGGAAGATCCCGTGTAGGCGCCATACAGGATGAAAGCGGTCGGCGGGCGTTTACCGACGAACTCCTTACCGATCGAGAGCGCCATGCCGTAGGGCACGCTGATCAGACGCGGCACCCCATCGGAGAAGGTAGGGCTGTCCCAGCGCTGGGCCGGGGCGTCCGAGCAGCGCGAGAGCCGGACCGCACGCATGCCGCCGCCGTTGAAGGCGACGTTGTCGTACTTCTCTCCTGCCGTCAGGCACAGGCCGCTGACGTTGTTCACGAGCTGGAACCGCCCCGGGTCTCCCTTGGTGCGCCAGGCTGTCCGCGCGTCGGCGCAGCGCGCCGCCGCGATCCGGCCGCTGATCACACCGACGCAACGGCCCGCGTAATTGATCCGAGTGCCGGGGACCGCTCTCGGGGTGGGCTTCCGGGTGGGTGTCGGCGTGGATTTCGGGGTCTTCTTCTTGGGCGTGGGGGTGGGCTTCGGTTTGGGTGAGGTGCTCAGTGTCGGCTGGGCTGCGGTGGAAGGCCGGGGATCTGGCGGAGGCGATGGGTCCGGTGGCAGGGTCGTCACGACAACCGCTGCAGTGACCGTGACGGCTGACGCGATCGACGCGGGAATCGCCCAGCCCAGTCCGCCGGCGGAGGCAGCCTTCGCCTTTCCCACGGCGCCCATGGCGAGGGGCAGCGCGGCGAACGGCAGCGCGGCCCGCAGTCTGGTGTTGAGATCGAGCAGCTCGCCGTAGGCCCGTGCGCAGTTCGGGCACGACTCCAGATGGGCGCGGCTGCCGTGTTGCGTACCACCGCGTACAGGTAGGGACGCCACGGCGCCTTCCGGACCGGCCGTGCCGGCGCGGACGGTCCGGAGGGTGCGGGCGAACGCCTCGCTGGCCAGATCCTCCGCCGTCTGCGGGTCGGCACACAGGCGGCGGGCCATGGCAAGGTCCGCGACTGCCTCGAGTTCGGCGCGGCCCCGCCTCAACTGGCGCCGACACCGACCGCGCCGCCACCATGGCGACCCGGTACCGGACTGGACTGCCTGACGCTGAACGTATGGAGCCCGGACGTCGGCACGGCGGGCCTGCCGGTCATGGAGTGGATCTACGGCGGCCTGTGGAAGCTCGGCTCGTCGAGCATGCCGCAGTACGACGCCGCCACCCTGACCGGCTCCGGGGTCGTGGTGGTGACCTTCAACTACCGTGTCGGCTTCGAGGCTTCGGACACCTGCCCGGGTCCGCGGACAACCATGAGCTGCGCGACCAGCTCGCCGCCCTGGAATAGGTGCGAGACAACATCTCCGCGTTCGGCGGCGCCCCCGCCAACGTGACGGTCTTCGGCCAGTCCGCCGGTGCCGCTCCACCACCCTGATCATGGCGAGGCCATCACCACGGTGATCGCGGCAGCCGCCGGTGTTCCAGCGACCGGGGACTCGTTCGCCGCCCTGCCGCCCGGTTGCTCGCCGGGTGGGCGGTGGTCCCGCTGGCGGTCGCCGTCATCGTCGGCGGCCGGTCTTCCTGAGCGGCGAACGTACGGGTCAGTCCACCAGCCCGGCGCGGTAGGCGGCGATCGCCACCTGCACCCGATTGGTGACGGCGAGCTTGTCGAACAGGTGTGAGATGTGGCTCTTGACCGTTGCCTGGCTCATGTTCAGGCTGGCCGCGATCTCGGTGTTGGAGCGGCCGAGCCCCACCTCGGTGAGCACCTCGCGCTCGCGGCCGGTGAGGGTCTCCAGCCGGGCCAGCGCGTCACGGCGGCGCCGGATCGGCACGTCGGTGGTGACCCGGTGGATCAGCCGCCGGGTCACCCGCGGGGACAACATCGAGTCGCCGCCGTGCGCGAGGCGCACGGCGGCGATCAAGTCGTGCGGCGAGGTGTCCTTGAGCAGGAAGCCGCAGGCCCCGGCCTCAAGGGCGGTGAAGACGTGCTCGTCGCTGTCGAACGTGGTGAGGATCACCACCGCGGGCGGCCGGGCGAGCTCGCGGATGGCCTCGGTGGCGGCGAGGCCGTCGGACCGCGGCATCCTGATGTCCATGAGGACGACGTCCGGCACGAGGCGGCGAACGGCGTCGACAGCCTGGTCCCCGTCCTCGGCCTCCCCCACGATCTCCACGTCGGGCGCGGATTCGAGGATGAATCGCAGCCCGGCGCGGATCAGCGACTCGTCATCCACCAGCAGCGTTCTGATCATGTGTGCCCCTCGCGGATGCGTCCCACGGCAACCGGCCCTCGAGACGCCAGCCTCCCGCATCGTCGGGCGCGCTGCGCACCGTTCCGCCGATCAATCGGAAACGTTCCGCCAGGCCCACGAGACCGGCCCCGCCGCCGGACGGGTGGGCCCCGGGCCTGAGCTCGTTGACGACCGCGATCGTGACGCCGTCCTCCGGACTGCCGGTCACCGAGACGGTGACCGGTGCGCCGAGGGCGTGTTTGTGCGCGTTGGTCAGCCCTTCCTGGACGAGCCGGTAGGCGGCCCGGGCCGTCGCCACGGGCAACGGGCCGAGGTCGCCGTGCAGCGTGACGGTGTTGCCGGCCGACGCCCACGACTCCACCAACCGCAGCAGGTCGGGAACTCCGGCGTCGTGTCCGGCCCGCAACACGCCCACGATCTTCCGCAGCTCTTCGAGTGCCTCCTGCGCGGTGAGCCGGATCAGCGCCGCCTCCCGCTGGATCCGCGCCGGTTCCGCGCCGGCGTTCACCTCCAGCCCGCCGGCGTGCAGCGAGATGAGGGTGACCTTGTGCGCGAGCACGTCGTGCATCTCCCGCGCGATCCTGCCGCGCTCGGCGGCCTTCGCCTGTTCGTCGCGCAGGTGCCGTTCGGTCTCGGCGCGCTCCGCGCGTTCGCGCAGTGATCGGGTGAGCTCGCGGCGGGTGGCGGCGTACAGGCCGGCCAGGAGCACGGCGCCGGTGGCGGCCACCGCGGACAGGAACACGTCCGCTCCGAACCCGCCGTTGCCGATCCACTGCTGGGCCAGGAATCCGGTGACGCCGATCGCCGCCAGAGCCACGAACCGCGCGCCCAGCCGCGTCCCCGCGCCGGAGAACAGGCCGATCAGCAGCGGCCCGGGATTGCCCGACAGCGCGTACGCGACCGCTCCGACGGCGGCGACGGCGGCCGGCCGCCGCTTGCGGAACCACACGGCGCTCGAGGCGAGCAACCCGGCGGCGGCGATGACTCCGCGTGGCAGCGGGGCCCACGGCGTCTTGACCGCCAGGACGGTCAGGAACAGGCAGAACGCCACGGACGCCGCGCTGATCGTGTGCGGTCCGGATGTGACGAGCCGCCGCAGCGCGCTCCGGTAGGGCACCATCGGCCCAGCGTAGCCAGGGGGGCGCGGGTGTCACCTCGGACGAGCGTCGATGCCGACCGCACGAAATCTCCGACTTTAGTGTGATGCGGCCATGACCGTGATGGCGATGCGGCCGCACCCTCGACGGCCGCACCGTTGATGACACCGACAACGTCAGGAGTCACGCCGTGTGGCCAGTCACCCTCCCTCGCCTGCTAGTCGTCGCCGTGCTGTCGCTGGCGGCCGTCTCCACCCCCGCCCCGGCGCCGGCCGCGGACATTCCGGACACCCGTGAGCTGGCAGACTTCTTCGACGCCGCGATGGCGCGAGGGCTGGAGGCCAACCATGTGCCGGGCGCGGTGGTCTCGGTGGTGGGCGGCGGACGGACCCTCTTCAGCAAGGGGTACGGCCTGGCCGACCGCGAGAACCGGACGCCGTTCGACCCCGAGACCTCGCTGGTGCGGATCGCCTCGATCACCAAGCTGTTCACCTGGACCGCAGTGATGCAGCAGGTGCAACATGGGCGCCTGGACCTGCACGCGGACGTGAACCGCTACCTCACCACGTTCAAGATCCCTGCGACGTTCCCCCGGCCGATCACGCTGGCGGACCTGATGAGCCACACCGCCGGATTCGAGGACAGCGCCATCGGCCTGGGCTCGCGGAGCAAGGCCGACGTGCCGCCGCTGGGCACGTATCTCGCCGAGCACCTGCCGGCGCGGGTGCGCCCGCCCGGAGAGGTGTCGGCCTATTCGAACTATGGCGCGGCGCTGGCCGGATACATCGTGTCGCGGGCGAGCGGGCAGCCGTACGACCAGTACGTACAGGACCACATCCTGGACCCGCTCGGCATGCGGCACAGCACGGCCGCCGAGCCGGTCCCCGCTGCCCTGGCCGCCGGCCAGGCACGCAGCTATGACTACGACGAGGGGACGTACCAGCGCAAACCCTTCGTCTTCGACAACCTCGGTCCCGACGGATCGATCAGCGCCACCGCGAACGACATGGCCCGCTTCATGATCGCCCATCTGCGGAACGGACCCCTGCTCGACGAGCGCACGGCCCGTCTCATGCACCAGCGGTCCTTCACCGCCGACCCGCGGATCGACGGGTACGCCCACGGATTCAAGGAGCAGACGCTCAACGGGCACCGCGTGATCATGCACGACGGCAGCTGGGAACGCTTCCAGAGCGCGCTGCTGCTCGTACCCGACGCCGACCTCGGCCTGTTCGTCTCCACCAACGGCGTCGGCGGCATCGACGCCGTCACCCAGCTCCTGCCCGCCTTCTTCGACCGCTTCCTGCCCGGCGATCGCGCCGCGCCCGCCGCCGCTCCGGGCAGGACGGCCGCTCCCGTGGCGGGCTTCTACAAGCCGACCCGCAGCGTCGAGTCGACCATCGAGAAGGTGCTCACCCTGACCGGCTCCTCCCGGCTGCGGATCGAGGACGGCGGGAAGCTCGCGTTCGTGGGCAAGACGTGGAGCCCCCTGGCTCCAGGGCTCTACCAGCAGGACGGCGGATCACAGCGGCTGGCGTTCGTCACGAACGGCGCCGCCACGTACGCGGCCACCGACGGTCCCGCCTACGAGCTCATCCCCTGGTGGGACACTCCCCCGGCCAACCTCGTCGTCGTCCTGGCGTTCGCCGTCACCGCCTTGACCGCCGTGCTCGGCCTGCCGCTGACCGCCGCGATCCGGCGGCTGCGGAGGCGTCCCACGCGGACGTCCCGCGCCTGGCGGGCCGGACGGCTCTTCGCCGGCCTGGCCGGCGCCGTCGGGCTGGTGTTCATCGTCCTGTTCGTGCTGATGCTGACCGGCGAGACGAGCATCCTGTACGGGGTGCCGGCCTCCCTCCGTGCCCTGCTGCTCCTTCCTCCACTGTTCCTGGCCCTCACCGTCGCCGCGATCACCACCACTGTCATCGGCTGGAGGCGGCAGGGAGTCGGCGTCCTGGCCCGCGGCCACCAGGTGATCCTGCTGGCCGGCATGCTGGCCCTCGTCTGGTTCTGCCAGCACTGGAACCTGCTCGGCTGGCGATTCGGCTAGCTGATGCCGTGCCGACGTGTGAACAGAGTCCCGATTTCGACACTGTCCGGGTATGAGGGCGACCGCATCGTCAAGATCCAGGCTCGACCAAGAATCCGATCATCACGAGCGGCTGTGAGGCATGCCGACTCCAGACAAGCGGCGAGACCTGGCGACGTCTGCAGAGTTGCGGGAGTTCGGCGGCATCCTCCATGTAGACACTGTCTACTCAGCTCTGGTAGACAGTGTCTATGCACGAGGAGGACGCCGGGCTGCGTGCCCGCCTGATAGAGGTCGGCGTGGAATTGGTGACCCGCGAGGGGACGCAGGCGCTGTCACTGCGTGAGATCGCCCGGCGGGCCGGAGTCTCGCACGGCGCACCGCGCCGTTACTTCCCCACCCACCTGGAACTGCTCTCCGCCATCGCCCGAGAGGGCTTCGCGGCCTTGGGCGCCGAGGTCACCCGGGCGCTGGGCGACGGCCGGGCGGATCCACGTGCGCAGTTGACGACGCTGGGCCAGGCATATCTCGACTTCGCGCTGGCCAACCGCGGCATGTACGAGCTGATGTTCCGCCACGACCTGCTCGAGAGCAACCATCTGGGCCTGCGGGAAGCCAGCCTGCCACTGTTCGATGTCGTGGTGGATCTGCTGACCCGGGCAGGCCTGCGGCCGGGCGTGGACCCGCGTATCGCCGCGGGCGCGCTGTGGGCGAACGCGCACGGTCTCGCCCAGCTGTGGGCCTGGGGCAGCCTGCAACCGACCACCGGATCGGCCGAGCTCGAACCGCTGCTGCGGGCCGTACTGGAGGCGCACCTCGGGCCGGAACCGCAGTGAGACCGGGACGCCACCGCCACCTCACGCTGGCCGCCAGCGTCACGGGGGCGGTCATCGTCGCCCTCGACGGAACCGTGCTCACCATCGCCCAGCCCACGCTGCAACGGGACCTGCACGCCTCCTTCGCGCAGGTCCAGTGGACCAGCACCGGCTACCTCATCGCCGTGGCCGCCCTGCTCGTTCTCGCAGGCAGGCTCGGCGACCGCTACGGCCACCGGGAGATCTTCGCCGTGGGGACCCTGGGCTTCGCCGCCACCTCGGCGGCGCTCGCCCTGGCGCCCGACGCCGGCTGGGTCATCGGCCTGCGCGTCGCCCAAGGAATCTTCGGCGCGCTGCTGCAACCGGCCACCCTCGGGATGCTCCGCGCCGCGTTCCCGGCGGACCGGCTCCCGATGGCCATCGCAGTGCGCAGCAGCGCCATCGGGTTAGCGGCCGCCGCCGGCCCGCTCGTCGGCGGCGCCCTGATCGCCCACTTCGGCTGGCGTTCGGTGTTCCTCCTGAACGTCGCCCCCGCGCTCCTGATCGGCGGGGCCGCTCTGGCCGCCCCCGTGCCGGCGCCGCGCGACACGGGTGCGGGCGTCGGCACCGGTTCCAAGGCCGGTGTCGGTGCCCGAACCGCCCCGCTCGGCCTGACCGGCGCCTGCCTGCTGGCCGCGGCCCTGGCCTGCCTGATCCACACCCTGGTGGAGGTACCACGCACGGGATGGACCGCGGGCACCGCGCTCGGACTGGCCGCGGCCGTCGCGGCGGGCGGCGCGTTCGCCTGGCACCAGCGGGCCGCCGCCCACCCGCTGATACCCCGGCAGGTGCTCGCGTCGCGGGCGCTGACCGCGGCGCTGGCCGTCCTGCTGGCGAGCTCCGCCACGATGTTCGGGGCGCTGTTCGTCGGCAGCTACTTCCTGCAGGAGGTCCTGGCCCTGAACCCGCTGCAGAGCGGGCTGCACGTGCTGCCGCTGGCGGTGATGATGGTGGTCAGCGCGCCGGTCGCCGCGGTGCTGTTACGCCGGCAGGGTCCCCGCCGGATGGCGGTGGGGGCGATGGCCCTGGTCAGCTCGGGAATGCTGCTGCTGGCCGGCGTGGAAAGGTCGGCGGCCTCACCGGCAATGGCCGGGGCGTTCCTCATGCTGGGCGCCGGCTTCGGCACAGTGATGGTCACGGCGACGGCCGTCGTGGTGCAGCAGGCACCCGCCGACGACTCGGGGGTGTCCAGCGGACTGAAGCAGACCATCATGAACATCGGCCCGGCGCTGGGCATCGCCCTGGCCACCACGTCGATCACACTCATCGCGCCCGGCCTGGCCGCAGGGCAGACCGGGGATGCGGGATCGCGGTGGACGGCCGCGGCCTTCGGCGGCGCGATGGGGCCCACGCTGCTGCTTCTCGCGGCCGTCACCGCGCTCGGCGTCCCGGCGGCCCTCAGGCTGCCCTCGGGCGCCGCGGACGGCGGCGATCATCGTCCAGCCTGGAGGGACGGGCGGGCGCTAGCGCGGCGGGGATGCCGACGAGCCGGGAACGCCCCCCGACGGTCACCGTGGTGATCCCGACCTACAACGAGGCCGACAACCTGCCGGTGATCGCCGAGCAGCTGCTGGCGTTGCCCGTCGACGGGCTGCGGCTGCTCGTGGTCGACGACAACTCCCCCGACGGCACCGGCAAGGTCGCCGACGGGCTGGCGGCCGGCCATCCCGGCAGGGTCGAGGTCGTGCACCGGCCGGGACGCCAGGGCCTCGGCCACGCCTACGTCGACGGGCTGTACACCGCCCCGGCGTGCGTGATCGGCAGCCGCTACGTCCCCGGCGGGACGCTCGCGGCCGAATGGAGCTGGCATCGGCGGGCACTGTCGGCGTGGGCGGGCTACTACGTACGGGCGATCCTGCGGATGCGGCTGCGCGACGTCACGGCCGGCTTCAAGATCTGGCGCGCCGCCAGCCTGGCCGAGCTCGACCTGGCCGGCATCTCCTCCGGCGGCTACAGCTTCCAGGTCGAGATGCACCACCGAGCGACCAAAGCCGGGATGACGATCGTGGAGATCCCCATCCACTTCTCCGACCGCCACGCCGGAGCCTCCAAGATGAGCCTGCGGGTGCAGCTGGAGTCCGCCCTGATGCCCTGGCGCCTCCTGTTCAAACGCTGATCCCCGGCCAACGCCGGTCTCGGCACTGTCGCGCCTGCACTGGGCATGGTGGGTGCCGCGGGGTCGTTGTGTCGGGCATCAAGCTCGGCACGCGCCGCCTCGACGACCCCGCCGAGGCGATCGCGAGCGCGCAGCGGGTGTGCGTGGATCTACGCACCCTGACCGAGGTCGGCCTGTACGGCCACCACCAGGTCCCACCCGCGCAGCGGCTGTGGATCTGGGCCAGCGACCTGGAGCAAGCCCGCAAGGACCTGTCTCTGCCCACTCTGTGAAGGCGTGCGCGTGCGGCTGCCGACACAGGCAATGTCCGCGTCCATCGTCCGTCCGCCGCTGCTGGAGCTGATGACGTAGGGGTTGGTGGCGGACCCGTCACCATGGACACTGACGTTCTGGCCAGCGGTCACCATGCAGGCCCACCGGCTGCCGCCGCCGCAGCCACATCGAGCCACGGTGCCCTCGACGCCCAAGCCGGCGGCGCCGCCGCGCGGTTGCCCGAAGCGGCACGGCGGCCACGTCCTATCACGAGGACCCAGTGTCGATGGTGCGGGTGTAGGCGCAAGCGGTGCGGGAAGCAGGAGCCCATGGACGTTGCGGGTCTGGCCGAGTCCTATTGGATGGATTCCACTGAGCCGACGTCGTATCCGTCGGTGATCGGTGACATCCAGGTCGATGTGGCGGTGGTGGGCGGCGGAATCGCGGGGCTGTCCACGGCATGGGAACTGATGCGGACGGGCCGGTCGGTGGCTGTCCTTGAGGCCGGCCGAGTCGCCGCCGGCGTCACGGGGTACACGACGGCGAAGCTGACCGCACTGCACACGTTGATCTATACGCGGCTGGCCGCCTCCGCCGGTGCCGAGGCGGCCCGGCTGTACGCACAGTCGCAGCAGGACGCGATCGAGCATGTCAGGCGTACCGCGGCCGAGGCGGGTATCGACTGCGAGTGGGAGCGGCGGGCCGCCTACACCTACGTCGAGTCGGCCGGAGAGGTGGAGAAGATCCAGGCCGAGGCGCAGGCGGCCGCAGCCGCCGGGCTGCCCGCGTCGTTCGTCACCGACACCGGCCTGCCCTACCCAGTTGCCGGCGCGGTGCGGGTCGAGGACCAGGCGCAGTTCCATCCGCGCCGCTACCTGGTGGCTCTGGCCGAAACCATCGTCGCCGGCGGGGGTGCTGTCTACGAAGGCACCAGGGTGCTGGGTCTGGATGAGGGTGAGCCGTGCCGGCTGACCACCGAGAGCGGCTTCACCATCACCGCCACCGATGTGGTGGTGGCCACCCACTATCCGGTGTTCGACCGGGCGTTGTTGTTCAGCCGGCTGGTGCCGCACCGTGAACTCGTGGTCGCCGCCGTGATCCCCGCTGAGCGGGACCCGGATGGTATGTACATCACCCAGGCCGACAACACCCGCTCGGTGCGTACCGCCCCGTACGCCGACGGGCAGCGCCTGCTCATCGTCACCGGGGAGACGTTCACGCCGGGCGCCGGCGAGGTCGGGGCCCGCTATGAGCGGCTCGCCGGCTGGACCCGGCAACGATTCGGCGTGGAGGAGATCGCCTACCGGTGGGCCGCCCAGGACACTCACACCACCGACAAGATCCCCTACGTGGGGCGGCTGCATCCCGGCGCCGAGCACACCTATGTGGCCACCGGCTATGGCGGCTGGGGCATGAGCAACGGCGTCATGTCCGGCCGACTGCTGGCCGCTCTGATCGACGGCCGGCCACTGCCCTGGACCGACCTGTACGACCCTCGGCGTCTGCACCCGCTGCGCGAGGCCGGTCCGTTTCTCAAGGCCCAGGCCAAGGTCGCCGGCCACTTCGTCGGCGACCGGTTGCGGCGCTCGCGTGCGGACTCCGTCGACGACATCGCCCCCGGCACCGCCGCGGTGGTGCGTGTGGGCGGCGAACGCTGCGCGGTGTATCGCGATGAGGCCGGTTCCCTGCACGCGTTGTCGGCTATCTGCACCCATCTGGGCTGCGTCGTGGCGTTCAACGACGCCGAACGGACGTGGGAGTGCCCTTGCCACGGCTCCCGCTTCGCCATCGACGGCTCGGTCCTTCAGGGCCCAGCCAACCACCCCCTGCAGCCCCGCAGTCAGAGGTCCTAACAGAATGATCTAGAGCCGTCCCATCACACTGCTGATCGTTCATCTTCGTATGAAGAAGGGCGAGCAGCTGCCGTGGATCGTGCCGGACAGCCTATGGGAGCGGATCGAGCCGCTGTTACCGAAGGTGGAGCGGCTCCAGCGCTATCCGGGCCGTGAACGGCTGGATGACCGGCTGGCGTTGCAGGGCAACCTGTTCGTGCTCTACACCGCGATCCCCTGGGAATTACTGCCTCAGGAGCTGGGCCTCGGCTCGGGGATGACCTGCTGGCGGCGGCTGCGTGATTGGCACGCCGTCGGCGTCTGGGACCGGCTGCACCAGCTCCTGCTCGCCGAGTTGCACGCCGCCGGGCATCTCGACTGGTCCAGGGCGGTGATCGACAGCTCGCACGTCCGGGCGCTCAAGGGTGGCCCAAAACCGGCCCGAGCCCGGTCGACCGCGCCAAGCCGGGCTCGAAGCACCACGTCATCACCGACGGCAGCGGCATCCCCCTCGATGTCTCTCTGACCGGCGACAACCACAACGACGTCACCCAGCTCATGCCGCTGATCAAGGACCTCGCGCCGGTGCGCGGCCGGGTCGGCCGGCCCCGTAAGCGGCCCGACTGCCTGTACGCCGACCGCGGCTACGACCACGACAAGTACCGCCGCCTGGTCCGGCGCACCGGCATCAAGCCCGTCATCGCCCGGCGCGGCACCCCGCACGGCTCCGGCTTGGGCATCCACCGCTGGGTCGCCGAACGCACCATCGCGCTCTTGCACTGGTTCCGCCGCCTGCGCATCCGCTGAGAAGTCCGCGACGACATCCACGAAGCGTTCATGACCATAGCCGCTGCGATCATCTCCTGGCGCCGCCTTGTCCGCTGATCTTCCTGCCAGGCAACTCTAGAGGCCGCACCTCACTGCCCTGCGCCGTGCTCGGAAGTTCACCCAGGCCAAGATCGCGCCTGCGGTGATCAAGAGCGCTGCAAGGCTCCCTGATAGCAGCCGACGAGCGGGGCACTGAGGGTCGCTCGGTTGATAGCCGTCTCCGAGAAAGGCACTTCCGCACGTCAGGGAACTGTGACCGTCCCAGCCCCATGGGTTCGGGAAGAAGAAGCCGAGCGCGGCACCGCTCACCACCATGAGGACGCCGAGCACCCACCAGGCCCTGACCATAGCCAGTCACGCTAGATCAGCGGACGAAACTCCGCCAGTCGATGATCCCGGCGAGGGGGCAGCGCCGCAGCTGACCACCGAATAGATCATTTTGTTAGGGTCTCTGAGTCTGACCGGAGGTAACCGCAACGACGTCACCCAGCTGATGCGGTGCTGCGGTCGATTCCGCCCGCGCGCGGGCGGCGTGGCCGCCCCCGCCGACGGCCGAAGGTGCTGTACGCCGACAGAGGCTACGACCACGACAAATACCGGCGGCTGGTCTGGGCAACCGGCGTCAAGCCGGTAATCGCCGGCCGAGGTAGCGGGCACGGCTCCGGCCTGGGCGTACACCGGTGGGTGATCGAGCAGACCATCGCCTTGCTGCACTGGTTCGGTCGGTTGCGTATCCGCTGGGAGATCCGCGATGACATCCACGAGGCTTTCATGACCCTCGGCGCCGCCATCATCTGCTGGCGGCGCCTCGCCCGCTGAGCATTCGGTTAGAAGTTCTTAGTCGTGAGACCCGGACCGTGGTCGGATATTCGGTGGTCTGCCCGCCCTCTGAGGACGCAAGATGGTGCGCATGACTTTGGCCACCCCCATACTGCACACCGCTCGCCTGCGACTGAGGCCCGTCGCCGACGCCGACGCGGACCGCCTCTGCCTTCGTTGGCTGGTGTGGTTTGACCGGATGGAACCCGGACTACCGCAGCGCGTCGTTGGGCTACTGCCTCGATGAGGCGATGTGGGGCTGCGGCTTCGCGACGGAGGCCGCGCACGCGTTGCTGCGGTGGGCATTCGACACGCTGGACCTGAATCGTGTTCAGGCCGAAGCCGATACGCGCAACGTGGCATCTGCCCGGGTTCTGGAGAAGATCGGATTCGTACGTGAAGGGACGTTGCGGGAAGACTGCGTCGTAGACGGCGAGGTGTCCGACTCGTGGGTGTTCGGGTTGCTCAGGCGAGAGTGGCAGCCGTCGGCCATGCCGATTCCAGCCCGCTAAGAGCTCCGAAACACCGCATTTTTGTTAGAAGTTCTAACAGGCGCGCGAGGCGGCCGCTGTAGCCAAAGCTCGCACCCAACCTCAAGATCAAACGCTGCGAGCGTACTGCGGGGCCGATGCCGGCGTCCTGCCGATCAGGTACAGCGATGGACATCACAGTCCTGGGATGTCCGCCTCCTGTGGCGCACACATCCGCATGTCGTGCGTGGACGACGCGTCGAAGTGCGGTCACGGCGCAGGCGTTGAGCGCTGCGGCGTCGAGACTAGGAGATGCGCTGCACGTAAGTGGAGATGAACTCCCAGAGGATATTGCGGTCCGAACGCAGGCTCGCGTTTCTGTCGTGCCAGAGGCCCGTGAAACCTCGTTGAACGTCGAACGCAACGGTCTTCGGCTTGAGACCGAGCTCGATGGTCTTGTTGGGGAACGGGCCGAACAGTCCGGGCTTTCCAGCCAGATCCGCTTCGTCCCAACGCGAACCCAGGATGGGGCCGAGGACTTCTCTTGCCTCCTGCCTGGTGGCGGCCAAGAGCGGCCGGTCGTTCACGACCGACATGTCACCCTTATAGAGGACGTTGTAGGCCAGTTGGACAAACCCATCGAGACTGGTCTTCGCCCACATTCTGCCAACCGCTGTCCGCCGCGAATCCGATCCGCCGAGGCTGCTGTCCTTACCCAGGGTCGTGCTCATCGAACGGCCCTTGGCCATGTCGAACAGGCGGCCGAACTGGCCCACCCGTTTCTGCAGGAAGAAGGGATTCTTCCTGTCCTCGACGAACTTGGCGAGCGCGAAGGCCGAGACCGCAGGAGCGGTGATGAGAAGAATCCCCAAGGCCCACTTGACGTCATGCCACCGCTTGGCCGGACTCTGCTTCCAGGCTCTGCCCGTCAGGCTCGCATAGCTCGGGGCACGCCAGGTTCGGGAGGCGAGTGCCGCGCCGGTACTGAGAACGGCCATGCCGAACCCCATCTCAGCGGCGTGCTTCCCATTCCAGCCGGCCCCGCTGGCCCATCCCGCGGTCGCCAGCACGGTTGTGCTCACCGCCCCGCCGACCAGGATCCGGGAGAATGCCCGCTCCCATGTGGCCGACTCCATGGCCTCGGCCAGGCCGGTGAGCGCAGGCCCGCCCCGGCGTAGAAGCGCGGGCAGCGCGGCGTGCGCACCGGCCATCAAACCGCCGGCGAGCGCTCCGTGGAACAGATCCCGAACGAGCCGCACCGCATCGATGTCGCCGGTGGCGAACAACTGGTCGATCGCGCTCAGTCCGCCGGAGAACATCGCACCGAGCGCGGCCTGCCGGATGATCAGCAAGATGATCCGCAGTGCCAGGCCCTCCGCTCGGAGAAGCCTTCTCACCACAATGTCGAGGAGCGGGCCGAGCCGAGGAGCCAGGAGCTTTGCGACGAGCATCAGCGTCAGCACGAACGCCGCGGACGCCACGAATCGCCACCTGGCCTTGACGATCGCGTCATGGGCGATCTGGCCGCAGTAGGCGAGATGCTCGCACCGCCACCGCCACCGCAGGTCCGCCAGATGCCCCAACTCGCCGTGCACCGCCCGCGCGGCCCGTCCGAACGTGGCCGTGGCCGGCCCGAACCCGGCCCCGGTCACCCGCCCGGCCTGTCCTTCGATCTGCTCCTGAACGTCGCCGACCACGCGTCCCACCGCCATCGCGGCATCCCGCAGCCGTGTCACGCCGTCGAGATCGCCATCCGGCCACGCGGAGCCGAATCCCACAGACTCGAGGAACCAGATCGCCTGGCTCACGAAGCCAGGTGGTGGCGTGGTCGTCGGCAGGCCGCCGGGGCCCGGCTCAGGCTTGTACTCCTCCGGATCCGTCAGCCATTTCGGCCGCGATCGCACGTACGGGGTTCCGTCGTTCGCCGCCTCGGCTTCGGCATACGTGTCCCCGGTGACGACCAACCCGGCGGCCATCCGGCGTAGCAGGTTCACCGCCACGACCAGATCCGCCAGCAGGTCATCACGCAGTCGGGCGAACCCGGGTATGCCTGCCTCGGAATCCCCCTCGAACAGCGCCCGGCCCAGATCATCCTGACCGAAGGGCCGCTCGCCCATCGCCGGCAGAACGCGTCCACGCCGCAGGCCAGATCGTCAGCGGTCTCCCGGACGCCTTTCCCCGCGCTGACCCAGATCTCCGGGGTGAATTGCGCTGCCCCGACGGGCGGCAGATCGTCCGCGGCGATGTCTCCTCAACCCCATCACTCCGAGCAAACGCTCCCGCGACTCTAACGGATCAGCTCCCACCCGCGGAATGCCGACAAGCTGCCGAGGCCCTCTGGCCGGAGCAACGGGGGTGTCACCCCGTGAACCGAAGTACAAGTCACCAGCCCTACCGCAAGATGGAGTTGGATCAATGTGGCGAGACTTCCGCGACATCCCATAGCCGAACAGTGCCGTAACCCACTGCAGGCTGTCGCCACGACCAGCGGCGCAGTAGCTCGACATCGATCTCGCGCAACTCACGTCCGCCGGAACCACGACCCCACCGGCCAATCCCCCATGGATGCTCCTGCTTTCTATACGCCCCCTGTTGGGTCAAGGGCGGTTTGGCGCGACGGCAAGAGTCAGAAGACTGACCGTCAGAGATGCACTCTGACATCGCGATATGTCCACATATGGGCGTAATGTTCAAATCTGGGTCGCCTAGCCCACGGGGAGGAAAAATGGCTAGGTATACGTCTAACGTCGGCTTCGAGCAGGGCGGCGGGTGGCGCCGTCGCCGCTGGTGGGGCGGTGGCTGCCGCCGTCGCTGGTGGGGCGGCGGAGGCTGGGGCTGGGGCGGCGGCGGCTGGTGGTGGTAGACCAGCCCCACCGGAAGCTCTAGCCGCAGAGTCGGCAAACACGGAAATCGGCCTCCGGCCCTCACTCGAGGGCCGGAGGCTTCTGTGACGATGCCGGGTCCAAGTGGTGCTGCACGACCGAAGGCGCTCGCCGACCGCATCTCCGGTTGCGCCTACCTCCCCGAAACCCGCGAGGCCGCTTCACCGTGAACAGGTGCCGTCCCTGCCGTGTCAACGGATCTCCTGTACCCCGATCGCCACGCCAGCCTCCCTGTCCGGCGCAAGCCACAGAGCCTGGCGACCTTGCCCCAGCACAAGGGGCGTATACAAGCTCTAGTCGAGCCAGCCCAGCCGGGCCGCGCGTACGCCTGCCTGGAAGCGGCTGGTCGCCCCGAGCATCGCGGTCAGCTCGCCGACCACCCGAGTGACCGTACGGGTGGAAACGCCCAGGCTGCGGGCGATGGCGGAGTCCTTGGTCCCGACCGCCAGCATCCGGAGGACGGCGCGCTGCTGGTCGGTGAGCGCGCCGAAGTCGGATGAGTGAGGCACGTCGCTGAGCTCCGAGGCGGTCATCCAGCAGTAGTCGTAGATCGCCGCCAGCGATCGCACCACCGCGCCACCACGGATCAGCACGGCTCCCGCCTCCAGGTCGCCAGGGTTCGCCTGGATGATCGCCGTGTGCCTGTCGTAGATGAGCATCCGCGTCGGGATCACCGGCGCCCCTCGCACCTCCATGCCCGCCCGTACCCACGTCCGCGCGAATTCCCGCAGCAACGGATCACCGAAGGCACGCTGAGCATGGAGGCTGCGCACCCGCACACCCTTGGCGATCACGAGCTCGTTGCGTGCCAGCGCCTCCTCCAGCGACTCACGGGCCCAGACGGCGACCGGGTGCATGCCCACGATCTCGTCCCTGGCCAGCTCGCTCAGCTCGGACATCCGCCTGCTGAGCCGTCCGCGCGTGTCCTGGCGGGGGAAGAACTCCACGTGCGCGTTCTCATCCGGCCGGCCGGGCAGGGTCAGGTATCCGCCTGCCAGCGCGGCCGCCTTGACCTGCTGCTCCACGAGGCGGTCCAGCAGGCGGTGGCTTTCCTGGAGAGTGCGCCCGAGCGCCGCGACCGCCTCCACGGATGTGCCGGTCTCCGTGTGCAGGAGGTGAAGCCGATCAAGCGCCTCACGAGCACGGGCCACCTCGGCCGCGGTCAGGTCCATGGCCGCGGCCGCCTCGGGCAGTGACTCGTTCCGCTCCCGCATGCGGGCGTAGAGGGTCCTGGCGACTTCGTCATCGGCTGCGTTCGGCACTCGTCCTCCACCTCTTCCCGGCCTCTCCGAACGACGGCAGGTGCTTGTCCCCCGCCCGGCGCGGGGGCTTCCGTTTCACGCCATGGCGCGCTGTGGACACCGCTCCCGCATTCCGTCCGGCCCCGCGCTCCGCGACGATCGTGAGCGAGCGACTCACGCTGTCGAAGGGAGACCTCTCATGATCACTGTTGCTTACAGTCTTGTCGCATACCAGGTCACCGGCCTCCTCCCGGACGCCTGCGATCACTGTGTGGCCGACATCAAGGCGGAGCTCATCCAGGTGCCCGGTGTCGTCGGAGTGGATGTCACACCGGCTACTTCACGGATCAGCATCCTCACCGACGGCCCTGTCGACGATGCGGCGATCCGTACGGCGATGGAGGCGGCGGGCTGCGGGGTGATCCCGCGGTAGGGGGCACGCTTCCAGAACGCGAGAGGGTGGTGCCCCTGCATGCGGCCGCAGCCGGATGGCTGCGGCCGCGATGCTTTCGCCCCTGTCGGGCAGGCACGCGGGTCAGTGGTGGTATGCGTGGACGACCGCGTGTCCCTTGCCCCGGCCGATGATCCACTTGTTGATCGGCGTGGTGACGACGAAGGCGACGCCCAGGGCGACCGCGAGAGCGCCCCAGAACAGCCCGGAGGTCAGCCCGGCGTCCATGGCGCCGGGGATGACCAGCATCACGCCGTTGTCCACGATCTCCATGACGATGATCGACACGGTGTCCGCGGCCAGCGCCAGCTTGATCGCGGTGCCCCAGCTCACCCCCGCCTTGCGCAGGGGGAGCAAGGTGAGCAGGTAGCCGAAGAAGAATGCGAGCACCACGGCCAGGGCGATGGACGGCGCGGTGGTCCAGCCGAGCGCCGTGGCGATCACGAGGCCGAGGACCTCGCCGATGGCGCATCCGGTGAGGCAGTGCAGGGTCGCGGACGCCGCCGTACGCCAGGACACCTTGCCCGGACCGCCGGCATGCGCAGAGTGCTGGTGCCCGTGGTGCTCCGCCGCGCGGTGTCCGGCGTGGTCGTGTCCGGCGTGGTCGTGGTGGTGCTGCTCGGTCATGACTACTCCAGAACGTTGCGCAAATGTCAGTGCTTGCCCGAAGGTATACCCCCTATGGGTATCTGGCAAGTGCTCTCCGGCTACAGCTCATGACGGAACGCCGAGCAGGGCACTCGGAACCCACAGCCGCGAGGCAACCCGACTGGGCCGCGGTAGCAGGTCGGCGCGACCGTGAACCTCAAGGAGCGCGGCATGGCGGCCCTGGAGGCGAGCGGCCCGCACTGGGCGTCGGGGGTCCGTCACACCGCTTTCGATGTTGCCTGCAACCGCACCGGCTCATCTGCGCGCTGACCGAGCACCGAGGCCAGGACTCGGCCATCACGGCGAGCGTCGTCGACCTCGAACGCATGCCGGCCCGCCCGGGGCTCCCCTGTCTGATCACAACTGGCGTCGAGCTCAGGAGCCGCGGTACGGCGCTGTTCGCCGGGCGCGAACTGATGGGTGGCCGGAGGAGTGACGGAGGGGTTGTGTGCGCCGAAGACGAGGGCGATCTGCATGTGCGGCTCGAGCAGGATGGCGGCCGGGTCGCCGCCCGTCTTCTTCCCGTTGACGTAAGCGCCCAGCGTCTCACCTCCCCCTGTCTTGAGCGCACCGATCCGGCTGGAGGTCAGAGCGACGCCCCACTCCTTGAACAGCTGGCCCAGGGTGTAGGTCGCACCCCGCTTGTCGGTCTCGATGTGGATCACACCGCGAGTGTCATGGGTGTGCGGCGTGGACATGTTCCCGCTCTTCGGGTCCACCCCGATACCGGCCGCCACGGGGACCGGCTTCCCATTGACGAGGACGTCGAGGCGACCTGTGGCGGCGGCCCTGCGCGTCCGACACGAGGCCGTAGACGCATCCCACCAGGACGAGAGCCGCGGCGGCGGCCACCAACCCGGGGTCCAAACAGTGACGCCGCCGCCGCGGTGGCTGATGCGGTGAGCGCACCCATGTCAGGCTGCGCCGAACCTGGTCGGCGTGCGTCACGCTCATCAGACGCCACCCCAAGGTGTGCCCCGGTGCGCCCTCGTTACACCTAAGCAACTTAGGCGAATCGAGGAAGCTCACCGAGTCGGCGGCTCGATGGCGAGTGCATCAGCGCGTGGGGCAGCAATCGATGCCGATCGTCGACACAGCAGGCATGACCGCGGCCACCACAGGTGCCGCCATCGCCGTCCAGGCCAGGAGAACAATGGCCAGGGTGACGGCCGGGCGCAACGGGGGTGTGCGCTGCAGCAGCCGGCGGACCCGCTGCCCTGTGTCATGAGCGGCGCCCCCCAGAGCGGGCCCCGGTATCACGCGATCGTCGGCCAGCGTGAGCAGGGCATCGGCGACCGTCAGCCGGTCGGATGCGTGGACGGCGGCGTCGTCGGCCGCCAGCTCGGCCAGCCGGTCGATCTCCCGTTCGGCCGTGGCGAACAGGGTGATGAGCGGAAAGGCCCGCCTGAGGCCCCTGGCGAGTGCGGTGAGCAGGTGATGACGGCCACGTAGGTGAGCCCGTTCGTGGGCGAGCACCGCCGCCAGCCGCCGGTCGCCGAGAGCGGACAGGGCGGAGCTGCTCAGCACGATGGAGCCACCACGACCCGGCAGGCAATAGGCGATGGCCGCGCGATGATGGACCACCAGGACGCCGAGCCGGACATCGCGCCGGGCCACCATCCGCAGCACGGCCATGTGCCGGCGCCGCTCCCACCAGGCACGACCCAGCTCCACGCCGACGCCGTACGTCACCCGCGTGATGATCGCGACAGAGAGCAGCAGGGCGACCATGACGGTCAACACTCTTTGCGGGGTGGCGTACGACTCGTGCAGCATCATCACGCAGCCGTTGAGCGCCCGGGCCAGCTGGACGCCGACCGGGCTGGCGGGCACCACCATCGTCAGCCCGGCCAGCAACGCCGCGCCGGGCACCGCGACCATCAGGGAGCGCCAGGCGGCTATCGCCAGCCGCGGCGCCCGCTCCACCCACGAGGCCCGCTGGAGCATCGCCGGTGCCACCGCGCCCAGCACGACCGCATAGGTCAGCAGCAGCATCGCCGTGTTCATGGCGGCGACTCCCCCGTCCGAGCGGCCTCCAGGGCGGCCCGCAGCTCCTCGATCTCGGCCTGGTTCATCCGCTCGACGAACCGTGCGAGCGCGGCGGCACGGTCCGGGCTGGACTCCAGGGCGCTGGACATCAGACCGGCCACGTAGTCGTCCCTGCCGGCCGTGGCCCAGTAGCGGTAGCCACGCCCCTCGAGCCGGCGGTCCACCCACCCTTTGCGGTACAGGATGTCCATGACCGTCTGGACCGTGGTGAAGGCCGGCTCACGGTCGGGACGCAGCCGATTCAGGACCTCTCGCACGGGCAGCGCCGCTTCGGCGGCCCACATCACGTCCATGATCGCGGCCTCCAGTTCACCGAATCCGCGCACCGCGACTCTCCTTACGACTCCAGGTCAACCTTGCGCTGCAGGAACTCTTCGCGCTCGATCTGACCGGCCACGTACCGGCGGCGCAGTTCTTCCTGCGCGACGCCCAGCGGCGGCTGCTGCCATCACACCCATGTCGCACATCACGGTCACCCCCGAGGGACCGCACCGCACTTTCAGCGAAGCCCCAAAGGCCAATCTATTCCTCAGGTCTCCGCTGCCCGAGTCGAAGGGGCCAATGAGCCCCCCGCGCCGGCGACTGCTGCGCCCCACCACGTAGTGCCGACGCCGCCCCCTGCCGTGCACGACCGGCGGAAATCTCCTGACAAGCACACGGTGCCACGGACGCTGTACCGCCAAGGAGGGCCGAAAGTCCCTACGAACGTGCAAGCCGGCGCACGCCCATCGCTCGTTCTTCTTGGGCTTATCCCGGGCAGTCGGCAGCCGCTCACGCTTCACCGCGGCGCGCATCTCCTCGCCGCTGGGGGGTTCCGACGGGTACAGACGCGATCGCTGCTTCCTCCGTCAGGCCGAACGCCGTCCATCCGCTGTCGTCGAAGCCGGCCGCCCTGGCGACGGCAGCCGAGGCGTGGTTGTCCGGGGCGTGCATGTACGTGGGCACCGCCCCTTCGTCGAGCACCCGCCGGGCGGCCTGGGCGACGAGCCCACGCGCCAGTCCGCGTCCCCGCGCCTCGGGAGCCGTCACGACCGCCAGCTCATGCCCGTACGCGTCGTGCCGTTTGATCCCCGCGCCCGCCAGGTGCGTCCCGGTCTCGTGATCCCGGACGACCAGCACGTCACCGCCGAAGGGCTGCAGCCACGCCGGGACGTCGGGGTCGTCCGCGGCGACCCATACGCCGATCTGGGGCAGGACCGTGGGCCGGCCTGTCCATCGATACACGGCGGTGAACCATCCCCGCTCCGGATACCCCACCAGGGCAGGAACCCGGGGCCCCGTCACCGCGAGGTCATGGCCGTCGGCGGCGTACCGCAGCGCGACCGGCTCGACATGCTGCGGCGGGACCGACAGCACCCCGCCTTCGGGCGTCGCCACCCCGATGACCGGATGGAGCCGGCCGTCCCAGCCGGGCCGCCCCCGAGCGGGCTCGCCGACGACGTCGAGTCTGGAAACGGGCGGCCACGCGCCGAGCCAGTGGGCCAGGTGCTCGGCCAGCCGTTCTTCGGGTTTCATCTTGGCCTCTCCTTATACGGTGGGGGGGTATAGTGTCGTCACCTTACTCCTGAGGAGGTAACCCATGCGACGCCTGACCGCCCTCCCCCCCGCCGACGCGCCCGGGAAATCACGCCAGCTGCTCGACGACATCATCGACAGGAGGGGCGGCGTCGGCGAGATGGTCGCCACCATGGCCCACTCCCCCGCGCTGCTCCAGGGCTACCTCGACTTCTCACGCGCCATGAAGCGCACCAAGCTGCCCCGCACCCTCAGTGAGAAGATCTCGCTCGCCGTCCAGGAGTGGATCGGTTGCGGCCTGTGCCTCGACGCCCACACTGCGGGCGCCCGGGCGGCGGGGCTGAGCGAGACGGACATCGCGCTGGCCCGCCAGGGCACCTCGACCGACGCCCGCGAGGCCGCGCTCATCGCCGTCGCCGTCCGCGTGCTGGCCGAGCCGTCCTCGCTCAGCGACCAGGACGTCGCCGACCTGCGCGCGCACGGCTGGAGCGACCGGATCATCGCCGAGCTCCCCGGCCTGGTCGCGCTCAACCTGCTGACCGGCTCCTTCAATCTGCTGGCCGGCCTGGAGCCGACCGAGCCGGCGGCATAGGGCGTCCATGCCAGGGGTCCCACGTACGGGGGAACCCTGGCGGATGGCGTATTTCAGCCGTTCGCCGACCTGAAGACCGTGGCGAAGGTCTCGCCCCCATCCTTCGACTCCAGGACCGTGCCATCCTCGGTCGCGGCCAGCAGACGCTTGGTGTGGATCGCGGTGAAGGCCACAGCGGCGCCGGGGAGCTTGCCGCCGTTCCGCCATGTCTTCCCGCCGTCGCCGCTGGTGTGCAGAAGGCCGTCCGCTCCGGTGCCCACGAGGAAGCCCTTCGCCGGCTGGTCAAGGTGACTCAGGAGTGGTGCGCCGGCCACCGGGTCGAACTCCATGCCGCCGTTTCCGCTGACCTTCACCCCCTCCGGCGTGGTGGCGTAGACGGTCGTGGGCTCGTCGGCGCCGGCGGCGAGGTCGATGACTTTCTCCTCGGCACCTTGCGTCCACGTCTGCCCTCCGTCTGTGCTCCGGCGGAGCCTGCCGGACTGGCTGTCGTAGGCGTAGAGGGCCTCTCCGGCCGGTTGCAGAGCGTGGAAGTCGGCCGTTCCCGCCTCGGACACCGTGGTCCAGGACTGCCCTGCATCGGTGGTACGGATCAGTCCCAGATGCGGTGCGGCATCGACGGCCGCTTCGCCCGGGTGACCGCTGGCCAGGAAGGTGCGGGGGCCTGCCACCGTGAATCCCATGTGATCCTGAACGCGGCCGGCGACCCGCTCGGCCTGCGTGCCGTTCTTGACCTTGAACAGCCCGTAATGGCCGGCGACATAAAGCGCTCCATCGGCCGGGTCGACGCCCAGACCGTGGATGTGCCCGATGCCCGGATCCGCGCCATGGGCGCTCTTCTGCGGTTGCTCGCCGCAACCGGCCACGGCTGCCGACATCGCCGCCGCGACCAGCAGCGTCCCCGCCGCCCTGACCCTGCAATGGTTGACGCGCATGGACATGACCTCGTTGTAGGGGATGGACAGGCCAAGCCTATCCGCATCTACTACGTAACGTCGTTGATAGCGCTCAGGCGAAGAGGAGCTCGTGGCAGTGGTGCGCGAGCAACGACACAAGGCCTGGCACGAGGGCCACCATGGCCGGTCCTGCGAGCAGGAGCCCAACCGCCAGCGCCCCGGTGAGGCGTCCTCGGCGGTCGAGGGGCGGTTCCGGGGTGAGCATGCGTCGTACGCGGATCAGTGCGGTCTCGCCGCCGGCCCCGAGGGTGAAGGCGGGCGCACGGCCGGTGGCCAGGCGCACCAGCGCGGCAGCGATGACGATGCGGGGATGACGGCGGGCGGCCAGGTCGTCGGCCAGCAGCTCGACCAGGCGAGCCAGCTCCGTTCTGGCCCGCTCGAACAGCGGAACCCCCGGGAACGCCCGGGCGAGGACCTCGCCGAAGGCCAGCACGAGATGATGACGGCCGCGCAGGTGCGCCCGCTCGTGCGCGAGCACGGCCGCGGCCTCCTCCTCGCTGAGATCGCGCAACGCACCCGTGGTGATCACCGCTCTGCCGCGACGTCCGGGCACGCAGTACGCGAGGCGCTCGTCGAAGTCCACGACGATCGCGTTCAGCGCGCCGTCGTGGCGGCCGAGCAAGGCGAGCATCTCGGCGTGGCGGCGCCGCTCGGCGCGGGCGCCGGTCAGCACGGAGACGGCGCACCAGGCGACACGAACGATCAGCGCGCCGGCGACGGCGGCACCGGAGCCCATCGTCGCCATGATCAGGTCGGGGCCGTCCGTCAGCATCTCCTCGCACGCCGCGAAGAACTCGGCCAGACCATGACCCACGACCGCCGCGGGGACGGCGAGCACGAACACGGCGAGCAGCACGGAGACGATCACCGACGCACAGGCCGCCTGCCACACCGCGATCGCCAGCCGGGGCGCCCGATCGGCCCACTTCGCCTCGCCCAGCAGCCGGGGCAGCACGACCGCGGCGATGATCGCATAGATCGTCAGCACAGCGGCGGGCACGATCGCCGTGATCATACGCGGCCCTTCGGCGGGAACACCTTCAGCGCCGCCTCCAGGGCGTCGGCCTCCTCGGGCGACAGGCGCTCCAGGAAGTGGACGAGCGTGGCGGCCTGGTTGCCGCTGCGGGCCAGCGACTCGCGCATCTGGTCGGCGGTGTAGGCCTCCTTGGAGGAGACCGACTGGTAGATGTACGCCTTGCCGACGGCCTCCCGCTTGAGCAGGCCCTTCGTGTGCAGCTTGTCCATCACGGTCATCACGGTCGTGTAGGCGATCTCCCGCTCGCGGCGGAGGTCCTCCAGCACGTCGCGCACGGACGCCGGCCGGCGGTAGGACCACATGCGGTCCATGATCGTAGATTCCAGCTCTCCGAGACCGCGCACAACGTCAACCTTTCTGAACAGCAGGACCCTGTTCATGCTACTGGCGGTCGTAGACAGCCGGCTTGCCTGATGCGGCAGGCCATCACTAGTTGGCGCAGGTGAGGGTATCCACCTCTCTGCAGGGGGACGGATGAGCAACAGCACGGAAGGTCGGCCACGCCGGTATTTCCGGTGGGCGAGGTGGTCATGCCCATGGTGGAGCGGAGCCTCGGTCGAGATGGTGCGTACGAAGCATTTAGCCCGTCATGTCATGACGGAGGCAATGCCCGCACCCATCCACGGGGGTCAACGATGCCCATCAACCGATCGATCACCAAGCGCATCTCATCCGCCGCGGCTGCGGGAGCCGGCGCGCTCGTCCTGCTCACGGCATGCAACAGTGGCTCACCTCCAGGGCAAGCCGCGCCGCCCATCGGCGATGTCGCGAACATGGCCACCACGCAGCCTGGAGCCTCGTTCAATGACGCGGACGTGATGTTCGCGCAGATGATGATCCCGCACCACGAGCAGGCCGTCGAGATGGCCGAGCTGGCCGAGACCCGCGCGAGCGATCCTGAGATCAAGGAACTCGCAACGAAGATCAAGGATGCCCAAGCGCCGGAGATCAAGACCATGCGGGGCTGGCTCGAGGAGTGGGGCAAGCCCGAGCCCACCGGTATGGGACACATGGACCACGGCATGCCCGGCATGATGTCCGCCGAGGACATGGACAAGCTCAAGGACGCCAAGGGCGCCGCGTTCGACAAGCAGTTCGTCCGCATGATGATCGCCCACCACGAGGGCGCGATCCACATGGCCGAGATCGAGCAAGCACAGGGCCAGAACCCCGACGCCAAAGAGCTCGCCAAGAGCATCGCCGCATCGCAGCAGGCCGAGATCGAGCAGATGCGCACGATACAGAACCGGCTCTGACCGCGTGCCGGACGCCCGCGACGGACGTCCGGCGCCTCTTGCGGGCGCCCCTCCGCCTTGAGCCTCACCCCGTGATCAACAAGGAGATACGCCACTACGCGACATAGTTAGCGGCACGGCGTTCGCCCAGGCGCGCATGCCTGCAGCAAGCCCCGGGAAGGTAAAGGATTCGTCGCTGAACCCCAGGTCACGTAACCGCCTCAAACCGAGCCATCTGATCGCGCAGCCGCATGATGCGGACATAGGTCTCCTCCACATCGGGATCCAGGAGCCGGGCGCGTTCGAGGATCTCCATGGCACGTCCGGGCGCCTCATTCGCGAGGTCTTCCGCGTACTGGCTCAGTAGATCCGCCTGGGCTCGAATCATCGGATACCGGTGGCAGCCGCGCACTTGCGAGAACTCGCACCTGCAACAGACGCCGAACGCGCAGAGGCCGGTCGTGCCGGCCGGGTGCGGTTCGGCCGCGAGTGGCGGCGAGCACATGGCCGCCGCCTCACCCGCCGGGCATGAGCAGGCCGGACAACAAGGGCCGATCCAGATGGTCAAGAGGACCTAGGCCGACTGGCAGGGTGCGGCCCGGCGTTGGGCCGGGCCGGCAAGCTGTCCAAGGACGGCACCGTGTACCGGGTCGGCTTCCCCCGCGCCGATCTGAAGGTCACCTCGTACGGGGTGCCGATCAAGGCGGCCTTCGCGTTGGCTCGTATGCGGCCTTCGCTCGTTACGCCGACGCTCGGCCATGGTGATGGGCGACCTGGTGGTCACCGAGCCGGAGTTGGGCAAGGTGACCGACGCGCTGCAGCGTAGCGGCATCGCGCAGTACCCTCAGCGATGGCCACAGGTCCCGTGAGAAGGACAGCCGGTGGGCGTAGACCTTGGCCAGGAGCTCGGCCACGAAGATGTACAACGCCACGTGGTCGACCACGGTGAGCAGGCCCTGTAGCGTGCCATGACCGTCGGCGAGGTCTCCAGGCCGACAGTGGCCGCGTTGATCAGGACCACCAGGTTGATCGCCTGCTGGGCCCGGGGGCCCTCCACTACGGTGCGAACGCGTTCGCGCCAGGTCAAGGGGGACTCCTCATTCACGCCATGGCAGCCGGTCGAGTGGACGGACATGATCGTAGTGAGGGCTGTCGGCAAAGACGATCTTCCATGCCTCGTCGGGGCGCCTACTCGGTGTTCCGGCGAGTACGTCAACGGCGCTGACGTCGAGTGATGCTGGGGATCACGAAGTGGTGCGGGAGCCGTAGGGGAGCAGGGCCATCTCGCGGGCGGTCTTGATGGCCTTGGCGAGCTGGCGTTGCTGCTGGACAGTGACGCCGGTGACCCGCCGACTGCGGATCTTGCCGCGGTCGGAGACGAACTTGCGGAGCAGGTTGGTGTCCTTGTAGTCGATGCGGTCGGCGTGCAGGAGCGGGTTGGGCTTCCTGCGCGGGGTGCGGCGGTTTTTCACGCGTTCTCCTTGGTGGTCAGGATGGGGGCGAACGGGTCGTCGTAGCGGGTCCAGGCGTCTTGGCCGGCTTGCTCCTCCGCCTCGGTGAGCAGGCAGGAGTCGAGCAGTGCGCGGAAGCGGGCCGGGTCGAGGTCGGGACCGGTGAAGACCAGGTGCTGGACGCGGTCGCCGCGCTCGGGGTCCCAGTCGAGGGCGGCGGCGAGCCGGCGCGCTGGGGCGGCCAGCTCCCAGGCGGCCTCCGGTAGTGCGGCGAGCCAGGGACCGGCGTCCTCCACCGAGACGATCCCGGCGACGGCGTCCCACGCCAGGAGCTGGCCGGGCCGGGTGGCCAGCCAGAAGCGGCCACGTGAGCGGACGGATTCGGTCACGAGTTCGTCGACGGCCTCGAAGAGGCGTGCCGGGTGAAGAGGGCGGCGACTGCGCCAGACGGCCGTGACGATCTCGTCGGTCTGGAGGTCGCAGGGCAACTGGGCGGTGGCCGGGTCGACCCGTTCGGCCAGTGCTCGCGTGCACACGGCGGCGCCGGTCACCGGGGGCAGCGAGGAGACGGCGTGGACCGGGGTGACGGGGGCGAGGTGGGAGAGGACCGCGCGGGACAGCTGCCGGTCGTCCCGGTCGCCGCCGTGCAGGACCAGGCCGGTGGGGTATTCGAGCTGGCGGACCAGGACCTCGGCCAGATGGCGCTGGTCGCCGCCGGCCGCGGCTTTGCCGACCTCGGCGAGCCGTTCGCCGCGGGTGATGTCGTCGGGCATGGCCTCGGCGTCCAGCGCGGTGAGGACGGCGGTCAGCCGCAGAACCTGGCGGGCTTCGTCGCAGTCGACGGCCTCGGCGACGGAACGGGGCTCCACCGAGTCCCACAGGTCCACGACCAGCAGCGTCGCGCCGGCGGCCAGCCGGACGAGCTGCGGGAGGAGATCCTCGCGCACGGTGCAGGTGATGCAGCCGTGCGCGAGCTGCACGTCGGCCGTGTCCAGCACGCGCGTCGCGTCGCGGACACTGCGCCGGACGCGTCCACTGGCGACCTCGCTCAGGTCGTGGTGGACGGCGAGGGCTCCCGGGTGCTTGGCGAGCAGCCGCTGGACGGTGGCGGTGCGGGCCGTGCCGTGCAGTCCCGCGACGAGGACGACGGGGGTGGACATCCAACCTCCGGTTGTGAAGATGAAAACCATTATCGTTATCATGGCACACGTTCGCGACTGGAGAGGAACCGCTTTGGCCAGAAATGAGGTGCGCCCCGTGATCAAGCTGCGATCCACGGCCGGCACCGGATACACGTACGTCACGAGGAAGAACCGCCGGAACACACCCGACAGGCTCACCCTCCGCAAGTACGACCCGACCATCCGCCGGCACGTGCTCTTTCGGGAGGAACGATGAAGAAGGGCATCCACCCCGACTACCATCCGGTCGTCTTCCGGGATCCCGGCGCGGACTTCGCGTTCCTCACGCGGTCCACGATCACGAGCGACAAGACGATCGAGTGGACCGACGGCAAGACCTACCCGGTCGTGGACGTCGACGTGTCCGCAGCGAGCCACCCGTTCTACACCGGCCGCAGCCGCGTGCTGGACACCGCGGGCCGGGTCGAGCGGTTCAACCAGCGCTACGGGAGGACCTGATGTCCGCGCACTGCCAGCTCACCGGGGCCAAGCCGGTCTTCGGCAACAACGTCTCCCACTCCCACCGCCGCACTCCACGGCGCTGGAACCCCAACATCCAGCGGCGCCGCTACTGGCTGCCGAGCGAGGGCCGGTACGTCCGGCTCACGCTCAGCGCCCGGGCGATCAAGACCATCGACCGCATCGGTATCGACCGAGCGGTCGCGCAGATCCGGGCCAGGGGGGAGCGCGTCTGATGGCCAAGAAGAGCAAGATCGTGGCCAATGAACGGCGCAAGGCCGTGGTCCTGCGTCACGCGCGACGGCGAGCCGAGCTGAAGGAGCTCATCCGCACCGGCACCCCACAGGAGCGGGCGGACGCCGTACGGGAGCTGTCCCGGCAGCCGCGCGACGCCAGCCCCACCCGCGTCCGCAACCGCGACTCCGTCGACGGCCGTCCCCGCGGGCACCTCACCAGGTTCGGCCTCTCGCGCATCCGCTTCCGCCAGATGGCGCACCGCGGAGAACTGCCCGGTGTGACGAAGGCGAGCTGGTAGCCGTGGCCGTGCCCAAGCGCAGAACCTCGCGGAGCAACACCCGGCACCGTCGCAGCCAGTGGAAGACTGCCGTGCCCGACCTTGTCCCGATCGTCGTGAACGGGCGGGAGCTCCGTGTTCCCCGTCCGCTCGTCCGCGCCTACCAACGTGGACTGATCACTGCCGACTGAGACCATCCGGTGTCCCTGCCGCGCATGGACAGGCCAGGCGCGGCAGGGTGCCCGGCGGCGATCGCCGACGCCACGGCCGCCGCCCCGCGCAGCGCCTTACCTCGCCTGTCAGAGAAGCGTGCCCCGGAGACCGTCAGGATGACCCACGGTCCGCACCGTAACACCCCATGATCGGAACGGACAGCTGGTGAGCCGCACCCCGGCCAACGCGACAGCACACAGGGAGCAAGACTGTAGACCTGACGAGCATGGGGGTTCGGGTGGGTGGTCGGTCCGGACGGGAGCCGGGTCACTTACCTGCCGCGCTGTTGTGGGCTCTGCGCTGGGTCCTCGACGGCGCACTTCCCGCTGACCATCTGAAGGCTCAGGCGGGACGGGCAGCGGAGTCAGGAGGTCGCACAGGCTGAACAGGCCGACTACGACTCCGCCGTCATCCGTGAGCAGGGCGAGCCGACGATGAACCGCGCGAGCGCCGCGACCGCGTCGGACACCACAGTGCTCGACGTCACGGTCGGCACCGTATACGCCAGCCGGCCGGCGGTGACCTCGACCCCACGGGCTCGGGCGAGATAGGCGTCGCGCACGTGGACGGCGCCGAGCGCCCGGTCGCCGTCCCAGACGAGGAGCCGCGTGCGCCCGGTTCTGGCCGAGGCGTCGACCACCTCCTGCGCGGAGGCGTCAGCGCCGACACCCACGATTGCGCCGGCCGGCATCAGCGACAGTTCCCTGATGCCGGATACGGCAGCGGCGGCGGCGCGGCTGCCCTGCGCGGCGGCCTTCTCAAGGCGGTGCCGCTTGGCCGCGACGAGGGCGAACCCGGCGGCGACCAAGAACCCGTTGCCGACGAGCAGTGCGAGGGTGACGGCGAGGCTGGTGGGCAGGTTCATGATGACAGCTCCTGACCCTCGTCGCTGTCCTCGGTGGACGTCCGCTCCTGGACGACAGGCGTCAGGCGCACCCGCTCGGGCACGTGGCGATCGAGGGTGAGCACGCCGATCCGGGCCCGGGTGCGATCGCACCCGGGCGAGTCATGACATCAGAGCCGGTTGAGGATCTTCTGCAGTTGCTCCACCTCGGCTTGCTGAGTCGTCTCGATGGTCTTGGCCAGTTCCTTGGCCTTGGGGTTCGAGCCATTGGCCTGCTCGGTCCTGGCCATCTCGATCGCCCCGTCGTGATGAGCGATCATGTGCTGAACGAACAGCTTGTCGAACGCCTTGCCCTTGGCGGCCTCGAGCTTCTTCATGTCCTCCTCGGAGATGATTCCCGGCATGCTGTGCCCCATCCCACCGGAATCCGGGTGCACGCCCCAGTCGGTCAGCCAGTCCTTCATGGTCTGGATCTCCGGAGCCTGAGCCGTCTTGATCTTGGCGGCGAGCTCCTTGACCTCCGGGTCGCTCGCGCGCGTCGCCGCCAGGTCGGCCATCTCGACGGCCTGCTCGTGGTGCGGGATCATCATCTGCGCGAACATGGTGTCCCCGTCGTTGAACACAGCCGACGGCGACGCACTGGCGGTGGTGGCGGCAGGCGCGCTGCTGCTGCTCATCCCCTCGTGTCCGGCCATGGAGCCGCCGTTGCCCCCGCCGCAGGCGGTCAGCAGAGCGAGCGCGCCCGTGGCGGCAGCGAGGGAGGTCTTGCGGTTGATTCGCATGGTTGTTGGTCTCTCGAAGTGTCGGAACTGTCGGCCTGTTCGCGGACAGCCTCGAAGGCACGTCCGCACGGGTCATCGGCCTAGATCCGCAATATCGAGAGACTCGCCAGCCGCAGCGACGTGGGCTTCGGCGGCGGTCGGGCGACCCGTGGGACGACTGCCGGTCCCCCGGCGCACCCGTCTGATCTCTGCCCCACTCTGCCCCAGGCGGCGATCAGCAGCACGACCATGAACGAGGTCAGGATGGCCACGCAGACGCTGGTCGGGTCGAAGCCGGGCATCTCACGCTCAGGAACGAATGCCCGTAGCCCCGCCGGGACGGCCATGAGGGGCTCTTGAGCGACGCCCATGCCGTGTGCATCCGGTGGAGAGCCACCGTGCCGTACATCGACATGCCCCAGGGTGTGCATGCCGCATACGCCCAGGGCGAGGCTGACGAGCAGGAGGCCGCGCGCGACTCGCAACGCGAGGCGGCGACGCACCACTCCCATCAGCCCTCCTTCGGCGATCGGCATGTCACGAGCCCCATCAGTGTACTAAGGAGACTCGTAGGACCCGTCCGAGCCGGCCGGGTGCCCCCAAGGAGGGGTACGGCACCCGGCCCGCAGCCGTTCCTCCGAGAAGCCGGGCGCGCCTTTCACGCAAGGCTCTCGGGTCAGACGGCGGTCAGCTCGTAGCCCGCCTCCTCGACGGCCTCGCGCACGAGCGTCTCGTCGATGGGCTCGTCGCCCGTCACGGTCACAGCGAGACCCGCGTGACCGGATTCGACGGCACCGGTCGCGTGACCGGGGTGCGGCTGAGCAACGGTCGAACGCTGCCCGCCGACCTGGTGATCGCGGGTGTGGGCGTGGCACCGAACACCGAATGGCTGGAAGACAGCGGCCTGACACTCAGCGACGGCGTAGTGTGCGACGAACGTCTGTTCGCCGATCTTCCCTCCTTCGCCACTCACGTGCACGGCGCCCGGATCCAGACCGCCGGCCTGCCGCCCTCGCCGACACCAGCCGCGTCGTCGCCGGGTCGCCGGAGGAGGACCGCTTCGCGATCGCCTTCGTCAGGGACGAGGCGCTCGTCGGCGCGGCCGCGGTGAACTCCCCCAAGGACCTGATCCGCGTCAAGCGGGCCATCAGCGCCGGCGAACGCCTGGACGCCCTGGCATGACCTGAAGGCACGCCTGCACGGTCTCGGACAGCGGCGCCACGTGGGCGCCTGGCCGTAGAAACGGCCCCCTTCGATATCCACCATGTGAAGGGGTACGAATGGCTATAGCGAGTGCGAGATCTACGACGAATTATCGTGTACCAGGCAACCTCGTGTGGGGGACCGCTCATGAGCGACCACACCCAGGCGCACCATGACCACGACAAGGAACGCAGCACCGCGATCTTGGATGTGAGCGGGCTGCAGTGGGCCTCCGAGCAGAACGTCGTCACCGCCCGGCTGGGCCGCCGTCCTGGTGTGCTTCACGTGGAAGCCAACCCCGTCGCCCAGACGGCGACGGTGAGCTTCGATCCACGCCTGACCTCTCTTGCCGAGTTGCGCACCTGGGTGATCGAGTGCGGGTATCACTGCGCAGGGCAGTCGGTCCCCTCCCACATCTGCGATCCGATGACCGAGCCTGATCCACCGGGCATGGCTCCGGTGGAAGCTCCGTACGCCGGTCACCCGGCTCACACCGAAGAAGCCGCGCCCTCCCCCCACGACATGATGGGGCACGGCGGGCATGCGGGCATGTCGATGGCCTCGATGGTGGCCGACATGCGGAACCGCTTCCTGGTCGCCGCGCTCTTCTCCATCCCGATCGTGTTGTGGTCGCCGATCGGCACCGAGGTGTTCGGGCTGAACCTGCCCGTCCCGTTCGGGCTCCGCCAAGACGTGTGGGCGCTGCTGCTCAGCCTGCCCGTGATCTTCTACTCGTGCTGGATCTTCTTCGACGGAGCCGTACGGGCGCTTCGGGCGCGGACACTGGACATGATGGTCCTGGTGGCCGTCGCGATCGGCGCGGGCTGGCTGTACTCGCTCATCGTGACCCTCACCGGGGGCGGCGAGGTGTTCTACGAGGCCGCGACCGTGCTCGCCGCTTTCGTGCTGCTCGGCCACTGGTTCGAGATGCGGGCACGGGGTGGCGCCAACGACGCCATCCGCGCCCTGCTCGACCTGGCGCCTCCGAAGGCGACCGTCATTCGTCGCGGCCGGACCGTCGAGGTGCCGACGGCCGAGGTGATGGTCGGCGACCTGCTCCTGGTACGTCCCGGCTCGAAGATCCCGGTCGACGGAACGGTCGAGGAGGGCCAGAGCGAGGTGGACGAGTCGATGGTCACCGGCGAGAGCCTGCCGGTGCACAAGGAGGTCGGCTCCGCGGTCGTCGGCGCGACCATCAACCGCAACGGCACCCTGCGGGTACGCGCCACCAAGGTCGGGGCGGACACCGCCCTGGCACAGATCGTCAAGCTCGTCCAGCAGGCTCAGAACTCCAAGGCGCCGGGACAGCGGCTGGCCGATCGGGCGGCGTTCTGGCTGGTGCTGGTCGCCTTGATCGGGGGCGCTCTCACGTTCGCGGTCTGGCTGCTCCTGGCCGGTCAGCCGTTCGGCGTCGCGATCCTGTTCGCCATCACGGTCGTCGTCATCACCTGCCCGGACGCGCTGGGCCTGGCGACTCCTACGGCGATCATGGTCGGCACCGGGCTCGGAGCCAAGCGCGGGGTGCTGTTCAAGAACGCGATGGCGCTGGAGACCTCCGCCCACATCCAGATCGTGGTCATGGACAAGACCGGCACCTTGACCAAGGGCGAGCCGGAGGTCACCGATGTCATCGTCGGCGAGACCGTGGCTGAGGACGAGCTGCTGCGGCTGGTCGCGGCCGTGGAGCGGGAGTCGGAGCATCCGCTGGCCGAGGCGATCGTCCGGCATGCCGACGATCTGGGCCTGGACTCGATGAGGGCCGAGCGATTCGAGAACGTCCCCGGCCATGGCGCCATCGCCGAGGTCGGCGGCCGGAAAGTGGTGGTCGGCAACCGCCGGCTGCTGGAGCGCGAAGGCGTGCCACCCGAGAAGATGGCGAGCAGGAGACAGGAGCTGGCGGAAGGCGGCCGTACGGCGGTCATGATCGCTGTCGACGGCACGGCGGCCGGGGTCATCGGCATCGCCGACGCGCCTCGCGAAACCTCACCGGCGGCCGTGGCCGCTCTGCACGAGCTCGGCGTCGAGGTGGTCATGCTCACGGGGGACAATGCCGCCACGGCAGAACGGATCGCCCAGCAGCTCGGCATCGACACCGTGATCGCCGAGGTGCTGCCGAGAGACAAGGCGGCCAAGGTGGCCGAGCTTCAAGGAGGCAGGCGCAAGGTCGCCATGGTGGGAGACGGTGTCAACGACGCCCCGGCTCTCGCCCAGGCCGATCTGGGCATCGCCATCGGGGCCGGCACCGACGTGGCCATCGAGACGGCCGATGTCGTGCTGATGCGATCGGATCCTCTGGACGTACCCACGGCACTGCAGATCGGCCGAGGCACCCGGCGAAAGATGCTGCAGAATCTCGGCTGGGCGATCGGCTACAACGCGCTCGCACTGCCCATCGCCGCCGGAGTGTTCGAGCCGGCGTTCGGCCTCGTCCTCCGGCCGGAGATCGCCGCACTGTCGATGTCCGGCTCCAGCCTCATCGTCGCCGTCAACGCCTTGGCGCTCAAACGACTGCGTCTACCCGCCAAGTGAGGAGCCCGGTCAGGATGACCGTGACGAGACGGCGGGTGGCGTCCGCAGAGGGCAGCTCGCCGGCCGCGGAAACGGCGTGCAGGCAGTAGGTGGCGAGTTCTTCCGGTGCGACGTCGTCGCGGAAAGCGCCGGATCCCGCGCCTTCCGCCACGAGGTCCCGAATCATGTCGTGGAGCTGTCGCTGGGCTCGGGCGACCCGCTCGTCGCGGTGCAAGAACGCCACGAGCGAGTTGTCGCCGTGTCCGCGGGACCGGTGCGTGATGAGGGCGTAGGCCTCCAGCACGGCTCGTAGTCGCGCTTCGGCGTCGCCTGCCCGGTCGCGGACTCCGGCGAGGTGTTCGAGGTGGGCGGCGATCTGCCGTTCGTGCCGGGCGAGCAGGATCGCTTCAACGTCCGGAAAGTATTTGTACAGCGTCGCGCGCCCGATGCCGGTCTTCTCCGCGATCTGGGACATGGTGACCGATCGCAGTCCGTGCTCGACCACGAGCGCCGATGTGTGGTTGAGGATCGCGTCCCGGACGTCACGGCGATGCGCCTCGATGGTCTCGTTCCACAGTCTCGGCACTACTTGAGCATACGACATGACACGGTCAATACACGATGTATCCGGACCCTTGGAGCCCGCCGGGGGTATCGTTCTTCACCTGCTCGGTGGCGTGCTGCCCGTGTCCCACGCTCGCCGTCGGCGTCGCCATGGTGGTCATGGCGGCATGCTCTTCTGCGGGGGACGCGCCCACCGGTCCCACCGCCTTACCGACGCCCAGGGCGCCGCCGAAGACGACGGCCAGCCCCAGGACGTAGGAACCGAGCTTGGCTGCGGTGTTCACGGGTTCGCCACCTCATATCCGGCCCCCTCGACGGCGGCGACGATCCGCGCCGAATCGATGGGGGCGTCGCTGTCGACGGTCAGCAGTCCGGTGGCCAGGTCCACCTCGACGTTGGTCACGCCGGCCACTTCGCCGACCTCTTCCTTGACCGAGCTGACGCAGTGGCCACAGGTCATGCCCTTGACGGTGTAGGTGGCGGTGCTCATAGCGATCTCTCCTTCAAATGCGTCCAATGCGGTCAGGAACGGACGAGTCTTGCGATGGCGTCGGAGGCTTCCTTGACCTTCGCCTGAGCCTCCGGGCCGCCCTTCCGCGTCGCCTCCGCGACACAGTGGGCCAGGTGCTCTTCGAGCAACGACAGGGAGAACGACCGCAGCGCGCTGGTGGCCGCCGACACCTGGGTCAGGATGTCGATGCAGTACTTGTCCTCGTCGACCATGCCCTGGAGGCCACGGATCTGACCCTCGATGCGGCGCAGTCTCACCGCGTTGTCATGCTTGGTGGTGGCATGTCCTGGCATGTCGTTCCTCCCTCGGGCTCCTCACCTATGAGAACACTATACCCCCCTATGGTATTTCGGGAAGCCCGGCGCGGCTTCCGGAAAGCCCGTCCGACGCCTCCGAAACGCAACCATCCATCGCGAAGCCGAGGAATCAACTTCGCGATCACACAGGGCCCGGCCCGGCGGCGCAGGCGAGCGGGACCGGCATGGCTCTCGGAGAGTCGGGCAGCCCTGACCTGCGCGCTTTCCATGGCACAGAGGGGGCTCCAGGAGATCGTGGGACGCGCCGGGATGGTGGACGGTTCGCGCCGATCATCACGGCGATCGCTCTCGGCATGTTGCGGTGACACCGGGAGGCCGGCCCCTTGACATATACCCCTAGGTGGTATTTATTACCGGTCACTGAGATACCCCTACAGGGTATCAAGGACTAGCTGAAGATACCCTACTCCCGTAGGGCTCACCGTGGAGAGTGCTCATGTCCGCACCATCCCCCAGGCGATGGACTGCCCTCGCCCTGATCGCCACCGCGCAGTTCATCGTCATCATGGACACGTCGATCATCGGCGTGGCCCTTCCCCGTATCCAGGAGGACCTGGGTTTCACCCAGGAGAGCCTGTCCTGGGTGTTCAACGCCTACGTCGTCGCCTTCGGCGGACTCCTGCTGCTGGGTGGTCGCCTGTCCGATCTGTTCGGCGCCCGTCGCCTGTTCGGGGCGGGCTGGCTGATCCTGCTGGCCGGCTCGCTCATCGCCGGCATCGCGCCCGAGGTGTGGGTCGAGCTGACCGGCCGAGCCGTTCAAGGAGTGGGCGCCGCCCTGATCGCTCCCTCGGCGCTCACCTTGCTCATGATGCTGTTCGGCCACGACCCCAGGGAACTGACCAGGGCCCTGGCGCTGTACGGTGCCGCCGCACCGGCGGGCGGCACGGCCGGCGTCTTCCTCGGCGGCGTCATCACCGAGTACCTGAGCTGGCCGTGGGTCTTCTACATCAACATCCCCATCGCCCTGGTCGCGCTGCTGGCCACCGGCCCGCTGATGCCCGCCGCTCAGGCCCGACGCGGCTCCGTCGACGTCGCCGGCGCCCTCACCGTCACCCTGGGCCTCGGTGCCGCCGTCTACGCCATCGTCCGCGCGCCGGAGATCGGCTGGGGCTCCGCGCAGACCTGGCTCGTGCTGGGCGCCGCCGTGGTGCTGCTGGGCGCGTTCGTCGCCATCCAGGCCCGCCGCCGCGAGCCCCTGATGCGGCTGTCCATCTTCCGCACCCCGAACCTCGCCGCCGCCAACGCCACCCAGCTGCTGCTCGGCGGGGCCTGGATCCCGATGTGGTTCTTCCTCAACCTCTACCTGCAGCAGGTCCTCGGCTACAGCGCCTTCCCCAGCGGCGCCGCCCTGCTCCCGATGACCGTTCTCATCATGATCGGCATGATCTTCCTGGCACCTCGGACCATCAACCGGTTCGGCCCCAAGACCACGACCGTCATAGGCCTGGCCCTGCTGGCCGCCGGCATGGGGTGGCTGTCGCTGATCAGCCCGGACGGCAGCTTCGCCGCTGACGTCCTGCCCGCCAGCCTGGTGGCCGCCCTCGGCATGTCGCTCGCCTTCATCCCCTCCCTCGGCACCGCCATCTCGTCCGCGCCACCGCAGGAAGGCGGCCTCGCCTCCGGCATCGTCAACACCAGCTACCAGGTCGGCTCCGCGCTCGGCCTGGCCGCGATGACCGCCGTCGCCGCCGCCAACGGCGCCGCACAGCTCGGCAACCTCCCGGCCATGACCAGCGGCTTCTCCGCCGCATTCGTCGGAGCCGCCGGCGTCGCCCTGGTGGGTGCACTGCTGGCTGCGGCGACCCTGCGCTCGCACGCGTCCGCCCCCGCTGACGAGGTCGCCCCCTCCCGCGACTGACACTCCACGCGTGAAAGGAAAGACCCCATGTCCACGCCCATCCTCATCGCCTACGACGGCTCACCCGACGCGAGACACGCCATCGAGGAGACCGCACGGCTCTTCCCGGGCGCCTCTGCGGTGGTGCTCGACGCCCGCCAGCCGTGGGAGAGCCTGACAGCCCACCTCGAGGGCCATCCCGCCCTCGAAGACCTGCATGATTTCGACGCCAAGACCTTCGACGCCTCGCTGATCGTCCTTGGCTCTCGGGGGCGGCACGGAGCGCGGGCGGTGCTGGCCGGCAGCACTTCCACTCGCGTCATGCACTCCACCGGCCGGCCCACACTGGTCATCCCATCCACACCACTCGCGGCTGCCCGCCGCGCCGATCACTGAGGCGGTGCGCCCCGGCTCCGGTACTCCCCCCGGAACCGGGGCACGCCACTGAGACGCCCCGTCTCGGTGCACGTTCTCCAGCACGAAGTCCTTCCGCGCCTGGCCTGGCGGCGCACCTTGGCGCGGGCGACGGAGCGCGGCGGGTCAGGCCACTGAACGCCACGCAGCGAGCACGCGCATCTTCCCTAGGTTGGTGCTATCGCAGCTAGTAGGTACCGGCTCCCTTGGAGGGACTTGCCGCGATCGCGCGACTAACTCCTTGCACTTCTGTACCATTTCGCCCCAGATTGGAGACTTACGAGGAGGCATCGTAGTGGTCGTGCCAGCGAGGCTTGGTCGAACAGCGTTGGCCGCAGCGCTCACCTTGATCACACTGACCACGAACGCCCATGCGGAGCCGTCCCCCGTCAAGCGGGCCTTCGAGGCGGCGACCAAGGACCTGCGCGAGCGCCGCGAAGAAGCCCAGAAGGCCCTGGCGGAGGCCGAAACCGCGCCGCCAAGGTAGGCGACGACAAGGCTGAGGTCGACAAGCTGGTCAAGGAACAGATCAAGCTGCTGCGCAGGCTCGGCACCTTCAAGTCCGGCGACCCCACCAGCCCCGGCATCCAGTACACCGGATCGGCCTCCGGCAACGCCCGTTCCGCGCTGGAGTTCGCCTTCGCCCAGATCGGCAAGCCCTACCGGTACGGCGGCACCGGGCCGGGGTCCTTCGACTGCTCCGGCCTCACCCAGGCCGCCTGGCGCGCCGCCGGAGTCGAACTGCCCCGCACGACCTACACACAATGGGCATGGGGTGCCAACCGCCGTGTCTCGCTGGACGCCCTGCAGCCTGGCGACCTGCTGTTCAGCACGCAAGGGCGCGGTTACGGCTGGGCCAGCACGGCCCGCACTCCGGGCTCGACGGCCGCGCGGAAAGCGGCGTCCAGCTCGGCGGGCGAGGCGGTGGTCTCGCCGTCCACCCACGCCCGCAGCAGCCCCATGAACGCGCCCACCACGCAGACCACCAGCAGGTCGAGCGCGGCCGACGCCGGCGCGCCCGCGGCGAGAAGCTCCTCCCTGACCAGATCGGCGAGCAGCCGCTCCCCGTGCACGTGCACCGGACCGCCGCCGCGCCGCCCCAGCAGCGCCCGCACGAGCCGCTCCTGCTCGCGCACGTGCTCCAGCATCGGCAGGCTGAACGCGAACAGCTCCCCCGACCCGTCGGCCGGCGCCGGATGCAGGAAGGCCAGTTCGTCAAGGTTGCTGAGCAGCACGTCCTGCTTGTCGGTGAAATGGGAGTAGAAGGTCGAGCGGCCGACGTCCGCACGGTCGATGAGGTCGGTGACGGTCACCGCCTCATAGCCCTTCTCCAGGATCAGCGCCACCAGCGCCTCCTGGACCATGCGCCGCGTGCGCCGCACCCGCCGGTCTCCGGACACTTTCGCACTCCCTGTTCGGTACGGCACAACACGGCCGATCTGCTCGTTGACCCTCCCACAGTATGAACGCATCATTCATAACCGAACAGGTCGTTCGGAATCCAGGAGGTCATGCCATGGGACTCGGAAAGCTGCTGCATCACCATGACGAGCACGCCGACGCGGGCGGGACCATCGACCGCCCGCGGGCCTACGAGGTCTTCGCCTCCATCGGGTTCCTCGGCGGCCGTCGCGCCGCCTTCACACGCCTGGCCGCCACGGCCAAGCCACGCGCCGGGGACCGCGTCCTGGACGTCGGCTGCGGCACCGGTTACCTGAGCCGTGTCCTCGCTCCGGTCGTCACGCCGAGTGGCCACGTCACCGGCCTCGACCCGTCACCCGCGATGATCGAGTACGCCACCCGGCACGCCCCGGCCAACTGCACCTATGTCGTGGGCGTGGGGCAGGACCTGCCGTTCCCGGACAGCTCCTTCGACCTGGTCGTCTCCAGCCTGGCCGTGCACCACATGCCCGTCGAGGCGCGGCCCGAAGCGCTGCGGCAGATGTTCCGGGTGCTGCGGCCGGGCGGGCGCCTGCTCATCGCCGAGTTCCGCCCGCCGGCCAACCAGCTGGCCCGGCACCTCGTCGGGGTGCTGTCCGGCCCCGCCATGCGGCATGACCCCCGTGACCTGCTCGGCACCCTCGTCCCGGACGCCGGCTTCGAGGTGGAAGCCGAGGGTGACCTGCCGTACCTGCTGTTCTACGTCCGTGCCACCCGGCCGTAGAACGCAACAACGCCTTGCTGTCGAGCGGTGGCAGCGAGTCCAGGGCCCACAGGCCCGCCGCGAGGCCCGGGTGAGCGCTCGGCGTCCGCATGCCGCACGGTCACGGGCTGTCGCGCCGGTGGAGCCGGATCAGTCCTCGCCCACCACGGTCAGGTCGTCGCCCAGCGCGGCGGCGATCTCCGCCGCCCGGGAATGATCGTCCAGTCGTCGCGTCAGGTAGGCCGCGCCATGGCGGTGCCTACGCGACCACCAGGCCGCCGAGCCCCCGATCCCGCCCTTGGCGATCTTGCCATACTCACTTCCCACACCCCCATAGGGAAGATCCCTCGCATCGAACGTACCCCTAGAGGGTATCTATGACAATGGCGAAGGACCACGGCGTCGCAGGACTCCCTCCCCCGGACTTCCGGCGCCGTAGCCGTGCGGCGGCATATGACGGCGGGAGTATCGCGACCGTCTCCGGCCGTACGACGACGGCGGCGGGCCCGTACGCCGGCACGCATTGAGGTCATGACTCGCACAGCAGGAGCTGTAGAGCCGGCTGGACGCGCGCGGCCGAGATGGCCACCCCCACCGGCAAGAACAAGGGCCGCAATCCCTCTGTCGCCAGCGCCTGTCGCATCCTCGCCGACGGCGACGTTGCCCCGTCCTGACATGTACGCCCGGGGCTCCGCCGCTGTCGACAGTGACGTGAGGTTGTGTGGTGACCTCAGACTGAGGACGCCGCCGGGCGGCGTCCGGGCTACTTCGGCTGCCAGCGGCCGATCTTCTTGGAGATGAGGGTGGCGCCGATGCGCTCGTAGAAGCGGTGCGCGCCTGCGTTCGCCTCGGCCACCTCCCAGCGGATCACCTTGCCGTCGGCGGCTTCCGCGATGGCCCTCATGAGCTGCTCGCCGACGCCGTTGCCGCGTTCGGTGCCGGTCACGTACAGGTCGTCCAGGTGGAGGTAGTCCTGGCCGGACCAGAAGCCGATGCGCTGTAGCCAGGAGACGTAGCCGATGGGGTGGCCGTCTCGCTCGGCGATCAGATAGCCGACCTCCGGGCGGGCGAGCATCCGTTTCAGGTCGTCGACGCTCACCGTGACGCCCCAGCCCTGGTCTTGATGTTCGGCCAGGCCACGGATGAGCCTGTGCACGGTGGCGGCGTCGTCGGAGGTGGCGCGACGGATCGTTATCACAGTGGTTCTCCCCGGTAGAGGGTCAAGGGGTGGTGTGCTCTCAGGCCGCCCGCTGGGCGGACCGGACGCGCTCGGCGGTCAGTGGCGCGGCGTGTTGCCGGTGAGGTCACCGCCCCGGGCAACACGCACGTCCACTACGTGTACGTGGTCCGCCACCCGCGCCGCGACGAGATCATCGAGGCGCT